>JANQQM010000018.1 GCA_028289365.1 Salaquimonas sp.
GCATGCGCGGCGCGATCTTCCGGTGTTGCCCAGGCCTCAAGCACGACAAAATGATTGTCCTGTCCGATGCGTTGCAGGCCTTCAAACTTGATATTGCCCTTTTCGCCGGAACTGTCCTTTGCCTGCTTCTGGATTAGTGCAAGCGCGTCACCAGCCTTGCTGGCATCGACTTCGATATAGGTCACGATGAATGTTGGATTGTCCGAAAGGACGGTGCCGTCCTTCAAGGTGACATCTGCAATGGACGGCCCAGCACTGATAGCCAGTAGTGCTGCAACTGCCATGCCCCGTAGCGGGCTGGTTATTGACGATAGCATGTTTTCCTCCGTTGGTTGGTGATGGAAACGTCAGGCGGCCTCGCGGCTTGCGACAAGGTCGCCTGCCTGCGGCTTTAATGCGGCCAATTCCGCATAAAGATCTTCTTTCTGCTGAGCGTTCAGCGGGGTCAGTGGCGCAAAGGTTCGACACCAGCTTTCATCGCCGGATTTCCAAGCTTCAATCTGCTTGAGTGCCGCACTGAGCGGGAACTTGGCGATCGTCTGGCGAACAGCTGCCAGCGACGCCTGCAATTCATCGCCATGTTCGCCGTTCGCCTCCAATGTCGCTCTGGCAAGGGATGCTGAAGCATTCGTCGTCGCTGAAATCACACCTGCGCAACCCTTTTGTAGACAATCGCGCAACACACCTTCATTCGACGGGAACACATCGAAATCATCTGCCGCTTCCGCAAATGCCAGGGAGCCGGCATAATCACCCGAACTATCTTTCAAGCCGGCAATTACGGGACCAAATTCCGTCTTCAGCCTCTGGATCAAGGGAATGGAGATTGGCGTCATCGACATCTGCGGAAAGTGATAAAGATAAATCCGCAGTTTCGCTGAACCGACCTGTTCGATCAGCCGGGCATAATAGGCAAACAGGCCGTCATCCGGCACATTCTTTAGATAGAAAGGCGGCAGTACCAGAACACTGTTATAGCCAGCTTCCAGGCAGGCGCGCGTCAGATCAACGGCATCATCCGTAGCGCAGGAACCAGTCCCGAAAATGACTCGATCCGGATCAAGCCCCGCCTTGGCAAATTCGCCGGGCATTGCAAGACGCGACTTTGTCGGCAGTGAATTGCCCTCGCCTGTCGTGCCAGCTGGCGCAACGCCATCAAGGCCTTCCTGGATCAAGCGTTTGCAATAGGTGATGAGTTTCGGAATATCCGGCGTTCCGTCAACGGCAACCGGGGTGATTGCGGCAGCATAGACGCCGCTTCTTGCTTTGCTCATTTGTTTTACTCCGCAGCTTGTGCAACGCGTTCAACGCCGCGCGCCTTGACGACGACCTTGATTGCATCATCGATTCTGTCTTTGGCGTATCGGATTGCCGTGGGCAGATCTTCCAGGGCAAAAGTATGGGTGTGGATCAATTTGGCATCGAACGCCTTGTCAGCCATCAACGCCATCGCGCGATGGGTTGCGCTCTTGCCCTCACCTCGAATTCCGTAGAGATACATATTGTTTTGCACCGCATAGGGCAGATCGACCTTGGTCGGCTCATGCGGAAATGCGGCGAGGCAAATCTTGCCGCCGCGATTGGTCATTTGAATTGCATCATTGATGGCAACTTCTGTACCGGCGCACTCGACGACGTAATCCGTTCCCCTTTGACCGACGATTTTCTTGACCGCCTCAACCGTGTTTTCTTCCCGAACATTGACGACATGATCAGCGCCGAGCTTCTTGCCGATTTCTAGTCTGGATGGTCGCGTTCCGGTGAGGATCACCGGTGAAGCTCCCAGCGATTTGGCAACCGCGACCGCCAGTAGTCCGATCGCGCCGGGACCGGTCACAACAACGCTCTCACCTGCGACCAGGCCACCCAATTCGGTCAAGCCATACATCGAAGTTCCTGCGGTAACGACCAGCGTCGCCTCTTCATCCGACATGTGGTCGGGAACCTTGATCATGGTATTGATATTGTTCACCACATATTCGGCAAATCCGCCGTCTGTAGTGAAGCCATTTGCGCGATGGCCTTTGTCGTGTTCGCCGTAATTCAGTCCGTAATTGTGGCAGCTGGTATACATGCCGGCACGGCAGCGCTTGCACTGACCGCACCCGGCATGGATCTCCACCGTGACCCGATCCCCAATTTCGAATTCATCGACACCGTCACCGAGCGCAACCACCGTGCCCATATATTCGTGGCCTGGCGTGAAATTCTTGTTGAATGGCTTCCCGCCCTGCACTAGCGCCGGAGAACCATAGTGCATGATTTCCAGATCTGTCGCGCAAATCGCCACTGCATCCACTCGCACAAGTGCTTCGGCCTTTCCGGGTTTCTGGACGAGCTTTTCTGTCAAAATCAATTCGTCCGGATCACCAATGACCCAGGCTTTCATGGTCGACGGAACTGGAAAATCTGCTGAGGTTTTCATTTCATTTCCTGTCACATGGATTTTATATTTTCGATTATCGATAATATATTTTAGCAAAAATCTAGAGTCAACATTATCGATAAATTAATTTATTGCGGACACGAATTCCTTGACGACGTCATTGGGAATTTTGACATAGATCTGATCCATCACGCGTTTTGTCGCGAGTTTAAAGCCGGCAATGTCAATTCTTGAACGCGGAACTATCTCAATCGATTCCAGTTTGAGAATGTCACGGGCCTCCAAATCTTCTTCGGAGCTTACGCGCCACTGATACTGTGTTGCATAGGAAGACGCCTCCATAACGGCTTCTTGGCCCCGTGCGTCGAGCGACGCAAACACATTTGCATTCATGACAAAAAGCGCGACGCCATTTATGTGCCCCGTCTCACTGATATGGGGTTGAAACTTGTGCATCCCGAAACGCACAAGATTGGTCAGCGGGTTTTCCTGGCCGTCCACCTTGCCACTTCTAACCGCCACAACAAGCTCCTTCACATCGGTAACAACCGGAGTAAGTCCCATGCACTGAAGTGTGTTCTGATAAAATAGATTATTGAGCGTCCTGATAGACAGGCCATGGCAATCAGCCGGGCTCAGGATTGGTCTCTTGTTATTGGTCAGATGACGCAGGCCATTGTCCCAAAAACCGAGCAGTTTCATTTCTGTTTTTTGTTCAAAAGCAGATTTCAAAACATTGCCGGCCTCAGTTTGAAGCGCGGCGACGATCTTTTCTCTGTCCTCCACAAGAAAGGGAATATCGAGCAGGCCGAGTTCATTGACGCGTTCCGTCATGTATCCGCTGGCCATGTAACAGATGTCATAGGCACCTGTGTCCACACCGGAAAACAGATCCTGCGCAGCAACGCCATCTGCTGTTACATCAAACTGGTGATCAAGCTGAAAGCGCGGATCGATCTCAAGCAGCTTGTTGGTAAACGCAATCAGAGCCTTGGTATGGACGGATTGTGCGCCCTGATAGCCGCCGATTTTGAGTTTTTTCATTGCTGATATCCCAGGAGGTTTCCCCAGGTGCAGACCACCCGGGGAACCAAAGCCGCTTAATTCGAAGCCAGATTTCTTACGAGATTGCCGTATTCTTCCGATTGCTTGAGACGGACGGCATCATAGGCCTCACCATCCATGAACTCGGTATTCTCGCCGAGTTTCCCAAGCATGCGCTTGTAGGTCTTGTCTTCCTGCATCTCTGCAAAAGCCGTGCGCAGCTTGGCCAGTGCTTCTTCAGGTACCCCGGCTGGCGCCAGAACAACACGATGCATGATTCCCATTTCACCAACGTCGGGAATTCCCGCTTCATCGGTTGTTGGGACGCCTTCGATGGTTGTGTTCGGGGAGACCGAGACGAGCGGTTTTACATTTTCCGCCTGGCTGTCGATGACGGAATTAAATGCCATGGACACATCCACATCGCCAGCCAGAAGCGCTTGCAAAGCCGGGCCGCCACCCTTGTGCGGAACCAGTGTCGGCCTTGCACCTGCTTTACTGAACAGCATTGCGCCAGGCACCATAAAGGCACCCCAGTTTCCGGAATGGCCAAATCGCAGCTTTCCGGGATTTTCCTTGGCATAACCAAGAATGGAATCAATATCCGAAAACTCGCTGTCTTTCTTCACAATAACCGACGGAGCAGCATAGTTTGTGCGCGCTACCGTGACGAAGTCCTCGTTTGGATCATAGGGCAATTTTGAAACATGCTGCTGCAGCTGATCAATAAAGTTATGCGTGAACAGGATTGTGTAGCCATCCGCTGCTGCATTGGCAGCCGCTGCGGTTCCGGTCTGACCCGAAGCACCGGGCATCAGTTTCACGATAACAGGCTGCCCCAGATAGCTGGGCAGAATGCTTGAAATGACACGCGCATTCAGATCATGAGATCCGCCGGCACCGAGTGGAATGATCATGGTGACCGGTTTCTCCGGATATTCTGCCAATGCCGATACGGTCAGTGCGGAAACCGCAAATGCGCTGGCAAAGATGCTTTTGCAGATTGATGATAAGAGTTTCATTTTATCCTCCTTTGGTTGGAACATTTCGGGCACCTGGCTTCGCGCCAGGCCGTCCCTTCGCGCCGGCGAAGAGATGGTTTCTGAAAACGAAGAACAGGAGCACTGGGATCAAAGCCAGCAAAGCCAGGGTGACCGGGCGTTCGTTGACGATGTAATTGAACATGTCACCCTGAGACAGAAGCAGGGTCTGGCCGATAGCGTATTCAAGCGGCGGGGCCAGAATGAACCCCATGACCAGCGGAGTGACATCAAATTTCAATTTGCGGGCGCCATAGCCAAACAGGCCGAATACAACGAGAAATACCAGATCCATCGGGTTGGACCGGTAGACATAGGTGCCAGCGACAGCAAAGATCAGAGTAAGCGGGACCAGATATGCACGCGGAATGGCAACGACGCGCGCAAATACAGGGATCATGATCCAGCCAAGGACCAGCAGCAACAGGCAGGCAATCACCATCGAACCAAGCAGGGCGTAGACGATGGGACCCTGATCAGCAAAAAGCTGCGGACCGGGGCGCAGGCCCTGCGCTACGAAAGCACCAAGAAGAATGGCCGTAATGTTGTCGCCGGGAATGCCCAATGTGAGCAGTGGTACCATCGTTGGCCCGTTGACGGCGTTGTTGGCCGCCTCCGGCGCCGCTATGCCATCAAGGTCACCCTTGCCGAATGTCTCTGGATTGGGGGCTGCTTTTTGAGCGGCCGCGTAACCCATAAAGGCCGCGACCACCTGACCAACACCGGGAATTGCACCAATGGCACCGCCCAAGAAAGTGGATCGGAGAATGGTGCGCCGTGAACGCTTCAGCTCTTGCCAGGAAAGCGGATCGCCTTCGGGCTTGTTTACTTTTGCCGCAGCGCTTATCCGAGATTCCACTGCCAGCAATATCTCGGGTATTGCGAACAGTCCGATCAGCATCGGCAGCAGATCGATACCGGCCTGCACGGCAAAGATATCAAATGTAAATCGGTTGACGGCACCGATCGGGTCCTGACCGACCAAGGAAAGGAACATGCCGAAAGCCAGCATGACCATGCCCTTTGCAAGCGAACCGCTTGCGGTGGTTGCGATAATCGCCATCGAAAGCGCCAAGACCACGGCAAGTTCCGGCGGCCCGATTCTCATGGCGATCAATGCGATCGGCCCGATCAGGAAAATTGTCAGAATACTCGACGTTGCATCGCCGAAGACCGACGCATAAAGCGCCATGTCCAGTGCCTTGCGGCTCTTTCCTTTTTTGGCCAGCGCAGGCCCGTCAAAGGTGGTTGCAACCGACGCGCCGGTACCAGGAATACCCACAAGAATCGCAGGAATGGAACCGCCATAGATGCCGCCCTTATAGACACCGACCAGGAAAGGAATGCCCACAAGCGGATCGAGGAAAAACGAAATGGGCAACAGCACGGCCATTGCCATCACCGTGGTAAAGCCTGGTAGAGAGCCCACCAATATTCCCAGAACCAGCCCGACACCCGTCATCAGCAACGTGTCGAAGCGAAGTATCAGCAGTAATCCTTCAAACAGCTCCTGAAGCATTTCACCCTCCAATCAACTGGTAGGGAAACGGCGGCAAAGACACATGCAGGAGCCGCGTGAAAATCAGGAAAACTGCGCTGGGCACGACAATGGCCACCAGGCCGATCTTGAATGGGTTACGTGCACCTAGAAACAGGCTGAGCAAAATGATCACGACTGCGCTTGAGGCAACAAATCCCAACCAGACGAGCGCCAGCGTATAGGCAAGGGCAGCACCAAGCGTCACCAGCACACGCATATAAGCGCCAGACGGTGTCTTTTCTGTTTCAGGCTTTGGCGGATTGATGAAGGAATCCACCAGCATCCAGATGCTGGTGATGATCCAAAGCGCCGTTACCATGTGTGGAAAGAATTCCGGATTGAGCCCCTCAGACTCCATGCCGAAAATTGCCGGGGGCTTTTCAACCTGGTTTGGAACCAGTGCAAACATGGCAATTGCCGTCGCAAGGCTGACAAGACTGAACCATACGATTGGGGACATACGATCCGTCAATTTATCCGGCATTTGGTTCCTCCCCTGTTTTTGCCCTGCGGGAAGTTCTCTCCCGCACCTCCTGGAAATTTCTGACAAGTCATATATAATAGATTATCGATAATCGCAAATTAAATTTTCATCCTGGTTCTCGATTTTTCGATATAATCGATTAAGTAGAATCGGTGTGGGCTGAATTTCAGCATTTTTGAGGCATATTAGGAGAAGTGAATTTTATGGTTGAAACACCATTATTGAGCCGTTCGTCTTTGGCAGATCAGATCCGGGATCATCTTCTTTCCCAGATCGTCAGAGGTGACTTGGAACCTGGGGAAAGACTTGTTGAACTGAAAATCGCTGGCGAAATGGAGACCAGCCAGGCACCCGTGCGTGAAGCCATCCGTCAGCTTGAGACGCTAGGCGTGGTCGAGTCCCTGCGCAACAAGGGCGCACGAGTAAAAGTGATTTCGGAAAAGGAATTGCGTGAGCTTTACGACGTCCGGGCACAAATCGAAGGGTATGCAAGTGAAGTGGCCGCTACAAACGGCGTACCGCTGAAGACCAAACTGGAAGAAGAAATCCGGAATATGCGAGCGGCAGCACGAGCAAAGGATTCGCTTGGCTTTGCCGACTGCAATTCCAACTTTCATCGAATGATCCTTGAAGCGACTGGAAACGAAACGCTGATTGAACTGTGGGAACGCCTCCATGTGAAGGCACGAACCATGCTCAATGTTGTTCTTAAAAATGCGGATCTTGCCGTTTCAGCCAATTCACATACAGAGATCGTTGATGCAATCGCAGCTCAGGATGGCCCGCGCGCCAGACAGGCGGCAATAAATCATGTGCTTGAAAACAAGCCATCATAGCATTTTTTAAGTCCCGATTCCGTTCTCCGACTCCCCTGCCCCAGACAGCTTTTTGATGCGTCCGGTCTCGGCTGGGCTTGTAATCGTCGAGCCTTCTGAAGCAGTGCGAAATTATTCTCTTGCAATAATATCGATTATCGATAATATATAAATCATGTTTCCCGGGTATATTCCCTGGGACAGTGAGGAAGCATGCCGGTTCCATTGAAAAATGGACCCCGCTTTGAAAATTCTCGGCGTGAAGGAATTGATCTGATTGTTCGATTTTGCAGCGTCTGGAAAAAGTTCAGGGCAGATGACGGCCGGGAGGGCCAATATGACTGAACCGCAAGCCCATATTCCAACAGAAGTCTATATAGATTTTCTGGGCAGGACAATTGAAATCCACTGGAACTATCATGCGATATTGATGTTTTCGATCTGGATGGTTCTGGTGCCGTTT
>JANQQM010000098.1 GCA_028289365.1 Salaquimonas sp.
CACTTTCGAGCTGATGATTGGCATTGACCAGATCGCTGGTCCGTTCCTCGACGCGTCGCTCCAGGGTTTCGTTCGCCTCCCGCAGCGCTTCGGAGACCAGGATCCTGTCGGTTATGTCATGCCAGGTTACAACAATACCGCCGCCCGGCATCGCAGCCGTCCGGATTTCGATGATCCGCTCGGACCGGTTCAGCGCCAGAAGCCACGGTTCGGAGTAGTTCAACACCCGGTCGGCCAGTTCGCTGCTGTCCAGGCCCAGTTCGTCGGTCTTGTGGACCAGTGCAATCTGACGCGCAATTTCGTTCAGCGAGACGCCCGCCTGGCCGATGCTGGCCGGCAGTTCAAGCAAACGGCGGAACCGCTGGTTCCAGAATGCAAGCCTGAATTCGGCATCAAAAACGGAAATGCCCTGATCTAGCTGGTCTAGCGCGGTCTGCAGGACGCCCCGATTATAGCGGAGCGCTTCACTGGCCTGATCCAGCAATTTGATATCGGCAAAGGAAGAGCTTTCGAACCGCTTGAGCAACAGCGTGTGCACCAGTCTCGAAGATGAAGCACCGATTGCACTGGCCAGCAATTGCTCGGAATGGCGCAGCAATGCGGCATCCACCGGATCGCTATCCTTGGGACGAGAGCCCGTTTCCCGCCAAAATGTGTCGAATGCCCGGTCGGCACGTCTGCTGCCAAGATAACGCGCGACCGTAGAGGTCAGTTCACCGACGCTGACTTTCGCATCGCGGCCTTTTCGGATGGAAGCAAATGGGCGTTTGGGCGTGGTGAAAACGGCCGCCTGAGCCATTTCACTATTTGATGGCGATCGTGTCAGCGAAACCAGAATAAACATGCCGGTATTGGCAAACAGGCTCCAGAAGACCCCATTGGCGAGCGGACTCAGATCGAGATAGAACAAGGCTGATGGGCGCAACAGTCCTGATTCAAGCGGACCTTGAGCGATTAGCCAATGCGCCGGATCGAGAAGGGTCGGCAACAGAAGCGTATAGGTCCAGACGATGAAACCAGCAATCATGCCGGCCATAGCGCCTCTTGAATTGGCATCCTGCCAGAACAAACCGCCAAAGAAGGCGGGGGCAAGCTGGGCAATTGCGGCAAAAGAAACAAGCCCGATGGCCGCCAGGGCCTGCGAGTTATCGGCGGCACGATAATAGGCGTAGGCCAGGAACAGGATCACCATGATCGCTGTTCGCCTGATGCGCAGGATCAGTTGCTCCATATTGGCTGATACCTTGACGCGACCGCTGGCCTGCCCGCGGACAATGACGGGCAAAACAAGATCGTTGGATATCATGATGGCAAGCGCCACACAGGCGACAACAACCATTGCCGCGCCAGCCGACAAACCACCCAGGAAGGCAAGCATGGACACTGCATCATTGCCGTTTGCCATGGGCAGAAGCAGGACGAAATCATCGGCGTTGACGGAATTGCCGAATTTGACCACCCCGGCCATCGCGATCGGAATGACAAACAGGTTGATCAACAGCAGGTAAAGCGGAAACAGCCAGCGTGCCCGGTTTACCTCGTCCTGGGAGTGATTTTCGACGACGGCCACATGAAACTGCCGGGGCAGGAGCAGGAACACCACGGTGCTCAACAGCGCCAGAATTGCGAAATTTCCAGGATCAAAGCCGTTAGAGATTGTCACTGCAACCTGCGGAATTGCCGAAGCCTGGGAATAGAGGTCGCCAAATCCGTCAAACAGAATGAAGGTCACATAGACGCCTACGGCCAGGAAGGCGACGATTTTTACCACCGATTCTACGGCAACGGCGAGCATCAACCCATCCTGGTGCTCGGTGGCGTCAGCGTGGCGTGTACCGAAGAATATTGTGAACAGGGCAAGCGTAATGGCGATCAGGATCGAGATTTCACCAAGCGCGAAGAATTCCTGATTGGGAACCAGGCTGTAATGCGAAATCAGCGTTGAGACTGAAGCGGACACGGCCTTTAGCTGAAGTGCGATATAGGGCACGGTACCAATGACGGCGATTATTGTTGCAACCCCTGCGACGAGCATGCTCTTGCCGTATCGCGCGCCCAAAAAGTCGGCGATCGAGGTAATGCGCTCATCCTTGGAAACCCGGATGATGCGGGAGACAAGCGGAAAGCCAAAGACAAACAACGCAATGGGACCAACATAAATTGCCAAGAAGGACAATCCGTTCGAAACAGCCAGTCCAACGGAACCGAAGAAGGTCCAGGTGGTGCAATAGATCGCCAGCGAGAGGGCATAGATTCCCGGGCGGCTCGAGCTCTTGGCACCAGCAGCACGCCGGTCGCCATAGCTGGCAACGCCAAACAGTATCAGAAGATACAGAAAGGCCATCCCGATGACGGCCCAGCCCTGGACCATATGTTCCTCCCAATCCGCAATAACCGTGCGGACCTATCGTGTCTTGGCCGGTTCAAATTCGTCAGAGCAGCCAAACATACTCAATCGGCCGTTATCCGCAGTATAACGCATTGTCGTTTCTGGCAAAGCCATTGAATATCTTGAATTAACTGATCAGCGAAAATCTCCAATACGTTCTTAACAGGCTGAAAATAAAGGCTTTAGGAAAGAAACCATCTGATTGGGTACTCCATTCATCGGTGTCCCTGGGTGCAGAAACCAAACCAGACGCCGAAGAGAGGCAACAGCACCTGCGCCGGCCTAACCAAAGCAGAAGAATTGCTGACAGATATTCGTGACCTACTTGCCAAAAAGAAGTAAAGACAGACCGAGGCGGCTGGAGAGGCTGGCTCAGTTCACTCCAGGCATACCAAACCCTGTCAGATAACAAGCCAATTTCGATCCGGGAAACTCTTCATGAAACGACTGGTTCACGCCTTCCTCAACTCGCTTTCTGCGTTGAAATTTGGTTTCGCACGTGAAAACGCGTTGCGAGAAGAATTGATTCTGCTGATCATATCCCTGCCGCTGGCGCCGGTGCTTACGCAAGACCCGTGGAAGCTGATTGCCTTGTGGGGTTCGTTGTTATTGGTGTTATCTGTCGAATTTCTGAACACCGGTGTCGAAAAGTTGGCCGACCGGGTGACTACCGACCGGGACGATCTGATCAAGATCGCCAAGGATTGCGGATCGGCTGCGGTCTTGATGTCGCTCATCATTGCCGCCATGGTCTGGGGTCTTGTCCTGGCCGAATGGCTCGGGATTGTCTAAGCCCAAACCGTTCATTGCCAGCATCGAGCGATCAGGTGAATGCCTGAATACCCGTAATGGAACGGCCGAGAATGAGCGCATGCACGTCATGCGTTCCCTCATAGGTGTTCACCGTTTCCAGATTGGCCGAGTGGCGCATGACATGATATTCTTGGCTAATTCCATTACCGCCCAGCATGTCACGGGCGGTACGCGCAATATCGAGCGCCTTTCCGCAATTGTTCCGCTTCAACAGGCTTATTGCTTCGGCAGCCAGTTCACCTGTATCGAGCAGACGTCCGGCGCGCAGACTGCCGCCCAGACCGAGCGCGATCTCGGTTGCCATATCGGCAAGCTTTTTCTGGACAAGCTGATTGGCAGCAAGCGGACGACCGAATTGCTTGCGATCCAGGGTATATTCACGGGCGCGATGCATGCAATCCTCGGCAGCACCCATGCTACCCCAGGTAATTCCATAACGTGCACGGTTGAGGCACCCGAACGGTCCCTTCAGCCCTTCAACATTCGGCAACAAGTTCTCCTCTGGCACCAGCACCGAATCCATGGCGATTTCACCAGTGATGGAAGTTCTCAGGCTTAATTTTCCTTCGATCTTCGGCGTTGACAGCCCCTTCATTCCCTTTTCCAGAATAAAGCCGCGTATCTTACCGTCATGGTCATCCGATTTCGCCCAGACCACGAGAACGTCAGCAATCGGCGCATTAGAAATCCAGGTCTTGGAACCGCTGAGCAAGTAACCGCCATCGGTTTTCTGCGCCCGGCTCATCATACCGCCTGGATCCGAGCCTGCATCTGGTTCGGTCAGCCCAAAACATCCGATGCGTTCTCCCGAAGCAAGCCCCGGCAGATATTTCTCGCGTTGCTCCCGCGAGCCATAGGCATAGATCGGATACATGACGAGTGATGATTGAACACTCATCATTGAGCGGTAGCCTGAATCAACGCGTTCGATCTCGCGGGCTATCAGGCCATAGGCGACATAGCTAGCCTCCGAGCCACCATAGGCTTCAGGGGTGGTGCAGCCGAGCAAGCCCAATTCGCCCATCTCCCGGAAAATCTCCTGATCGATCCGTTCTTCGGCATAGGCGCTGATGACACGCGGCAGTAATTTGGACTGGGCGTAATCGCGTGCGGTGTCGCGAATCAGGATCTCTTCGGATGAAAGCTCTCCGGCCAGCAGAAGCGGATCCTCCCAATCGAAATGTCCCAGGGCTGGCCGTGATTTTGGCGGGAGTTGTTCTATGTTCATCTGATCATCTTTCCTTTGGCGCCCGGTCCCAATTTAGTAGGTAGCCCTGCCGCCCGAAATATCAAAAACGCCGCCGGTGGTGAAACTGTTTTCCCGGCTGGCGAGCCAGGCCACAAGGTTGGCGATTTCATCGACCTCGACAAAACGCCCGCGTGGAATTTTCGACAGCATATAGTCGATATGTTCCTTTTTCATCTGATCGAAAATCCGGGTCCTTGCCGCAGCAGGCGTGATGCAGTTTACCGCAATATCGAGATCGGCCAATTCCTTGCCCAGCGATTTTGTAAATCCGATCACGCCAGCCTTTGAGGCTGAATAGGCAGAAGCATTGGGATTGCCTTCCTTGCCGGCAACCGAAGCGATGTTGACAATACGCCCATAGCCATTCGCCTTCATGTAGGGCACGACACTTCGATTGGTGTTGAAAGTCCCGGTCAGATTGATCTCGATAACCCGTGCCCACTCCTCTGGGGGATAATCCTCAACCGGGGCATTGGTACCGGCTATCCCGGCGGAATTGGCAAGCACCGATATCTTGCCGAACTCGCTGTTGACCTGATCTGCTGCCTGCTCGAGTTGTCCAAGCTGCGTGATATCGACCTTGCAGGTCATGGTGCCTGCACCGATTTCCTTGCCGGCACCTTCCAGCAATTCCTCGCTCAGATCCCATATACATATCTTCGCACCACTGGCCGCGAGGCGCTTTGCGACAGCAAACCCAATTCCCTGTGCACCGCCGGTTACAATGGCCACTTCGCCCGAAAGATCATATTGGTTCAATTGCGAAAGTCCTGGTTGTCTTTTGAATCATAAATGACAGCAAGCCGGTGATGCCGGCTACTTGTCGGCCTTGACCTTCTGGCGCTGGGTACCAAGACCCTCAATGCCAAGTTCCATGACGTCGCCGTCTTTCAGATATTTCGGTTTTGGCTTCATGCCCATGCCGACGCCCGGCGGGGTGCCGGTGGAGATGATGTCGCCGGGGTGTAAGGTGAACATGTCGGAAAGGTGGGACACAATTTGTGCAACGGTAAAAATCATGGTGGCGGTGTTGCCGGTCTGCATGCGCTTGCCGTTGACGTCCAAATACATGGAAAGGTTTTGCGGGTCCTTGACCTCGTCCCGCGTTACCAGCCATGGGCCGGTCGGGCCAAATGTGTCGCAGGATTTTCCCTTGGTCCACTGACCCGAGCGCTTGGTCTGGAAATGCCGTTCTGAAATGTCATTCAGGACGCAGTAACCGGCGACATATTTCAAAGCGTCCTTCTCTTCGACATATTTGGCCTTGCGTCCGATAACCACGCCCAATTCCACCTCCCAATCGGAGGCCTTGGAGCCGCGCGGAAGCCTGACGGTGTCATTGGGTCCGACGATTGCCGAATTCGCCT
>JANQQM010000029.1 GCA_028289365.1 Salaquimonas sp.
GGCCGACTATGTAAACAAGGGCGCCCATTTTGGCCCGCACAACATCCATGAAAACCGGCCGGACTCCATGGTCTCCGACCAGATCATCTTCTCCACCTACCAGAATGCCGGCATCCGCGTCACCGACATCTCCAATGCCTATCAACCCAGGGAGATCGCCGCCTTCGTGCCGCCAAAGCCGAATAAACTCATGGACCACCGCCCCAACCGGCCGCTGGTCATCCAGTCCTGCGATGTTTGGGTCTCAAAGGAGGGTCTGATCTACTCAAATGACTATAATGGCGGATTGTTCATCCTGGAGTATGAGGGATAGCAGAGGACCGACCGGTCAATCGGTACGTTGGAATTTTTGCCGTCCGGTTTCGCAAGCCTCCCGGATTGCAGCCGAAAAATCGTCGATGAACATTTGTGCGATCACGGAAGTCGACTTGGTCGCGGGTTCGATAAGGATGTAGTCAACCGTCATCGCGGGCATGGCGATCGGATGCAATTTGATCCTTGAACTTTCGATGTCAGGCAGGCACAGACATCCCGGCAAGATGGAAACCCATTCACCTTTGCCGATAATGTCCAGTGTCGACATCATCGAATCCAGCTCCATGATTGAATGAACCGGAATATTGTACTGGCTGAGATAGGCATCAATCTTGGGCCGGCGGGCATTTTCAGGTCCGGGCAGTACCAGTTTCAACGGTTCGAGATTGGATAGTGCAATAGGTTCCAGATGCTTGCGGTCTGTATTGGTAGCGGTGGCAAGAATTTCGATATCCGTATCCAGATAGTTCGACCGAAGCCCGTCAGGCATGATGTCACTCGGCACAACAGCGAAATCCAGCGTTCCCTCAATCACCCTTTGGGTAAGAAAAGAGCTGTAGCCTTCGGTAACTTTCACCTCGACATATTCGTTACTCTTCGAAAATCGTTCCAGAACCGGCGCCAGGACCGATCTTGAGAAGGTCGGCATTATACCGACCCTGACAATGCCATGTAATTTGCCGGTTTGCGCTTCCACGTCCCGTTCAAGACCGCCCAGCTCCAGCAAAATCCTGGCCGCTCGCCAGTAAATCCGGTCGCCCGCCTTTGTGGGTATGACACCGGTCGAAGCACGCTCAAACAGCTTCACTCCCAGAATATCTTCCAGATATCGAAGCTGCATGCTCACGCCGGATTGCGTCGCATGCACCCGCTTGGCCGCGGCGGTAATTGACCGTTCCTCGTAAATCGCCACAAAAAAACGAAGGTGCTGGAGTTTGACATGCTTCATATGAATATCAGGCCTTTAAGATCCGTGCGCGCTCGCCGGTATTTTTCACTCGGTCATTCGCAATGCAACCCAAATGATGGCCGGAAGAAATGCAAATGTCACTATTGTTGAAACGACAATTCCCCCGGCCACTTGAGCCGGCCTGTCACTGAAATGCTCCGCATAGATGTAGTTGACGACCGCGACGGGCATTGCTGCCAACAGGAATACAGTACCGGCGGCAGCACCTTCCAATCCCAATATATTTATAACGGCGAAACCGGAAATCAGCCCCAACCCCAATCGGCCAAATGCCACGCCGAGCGCTGGTTTCAGATCCGATACCTCGAGAGTTGCCAGTGAAATTCCCAGAAGGATAAGCATGGCCGGGATCATCATGCCTCCCAGCATTTCTGCTGTGCTGAGCACCACCTGCGGCACATCGGCATCCAGTGCCACGACCGCGATAACGCAAATTACCGCATAGATCAGCGGCTGTCTCAGAACGAAGGACAGCTGATAGGAACCGGCGGCGATCGATGCGCCGACCGAATGTTGCAGCAAGGCAATAACAAAGAAATAGCACACACCGAGATGCAGATTTTCCTCACCAAAGGTCAACAACACCAGGGGTAGCCCGACATTACCCGAATTTGGCATAATCAGGCTCGGCAGGAAGGTGCTGACAGAGCCCTTGAACAGCTTCAGAAAGATGACACCAATCACACCGGAGATCACAACGCACAGTACCGCGGCAGCTGTCATGATCCCGAGCACCTCCTTGTCGATATGGGCTTCTGTCAGTTTTGCAAAGATCAGGGCCGGTGTGGCGACGAGAATGGTGACGACACTGATTGTCGAAGAATGAATGCCGAGTTTCGAACGGCCAAGAATATAACCGATCAGCGTGATGATGATCACCGGACCCAGAACGTTGAATATCTGAAGGAGCATTCAGCCTATTCCCCGGATGTCGCCGCCAGGCCAATTGATGATCTTGGATACATATACAAATCCAGCCAAATTATCGACATGCCGAAAATTGATCAGGCGCTTGCCAGTTTTTCACCATTCAATGTCCAGTGCTCGGTTACCTTAGTGCCCGATTGACGAAGCATTTTTGACACGGCGCAATGTTCCTTCAGTTTTTCCGTGACGGCAATCGCGCCTTCGCGTGGTCCGGTATACGTCACGTCAATATCCAGGATAACTTCCGGGAAAGGAATGTCGATTGGTTTGATTAACCTCGTGCCATGGCTGTCCATCGTGACATCGATGTCGATCTTCATATCCTCGAACACCACACCATTGGCTGCGGCCAGCTTGTTTGAGATAACGTGCGTGCAGCCAAGCAAGCCGACAAACACATACTCAACCGGCATCGGACCGGTATCGGTGCCACCACGGGCAATCGGCTCATCGATAATGCAGGACTTCTCACGGGCCGTAGCCACAGACTTGGTAGAAGTTTCGTGGCCGCCGTTAATATAGAATTTCCAGATTGGTTTTTCTCTGATGACTGCCATTCTTTTTTCCGCCTTGAATATCAGGATTTCCCGCGATCTCGAACTGGTTGTCCGCATGAAACCAGTGCCGGTCACTGTCCGGGATCGGTAATGCTAACTTGTCAGAAATGCCATGACACCGGCATTGAATGCCTGAGGTTGCTCCAGGTTTGAAATATGTGCTGCGTTCTTCAAGATGACTATCTCGGCGTTTGAGGTCTTGTCCTTCATGTCCTCCATGACGGCAACGCTCGCGGCGGGATCGGATTCCCCCACGACAAACAGCGTCGGGCAATTCACACCGCCCAATCGCGGCAGGATGTCCAGACCCTGCAAACATCTGGCGACACCCACATAACCATCCCGTGTGGTTCCAAGAACCATTGATCGGACAATCGCCAGCTTATCCAGATTGGCGTCATCTTTCAGGAAATCCTCGGTGAACCAGCGTTCCAGCGTCGGTTCGCAAACCGCAGCAAGACCGCCTTCTTCAAGCCGGGCAATATTCCCATCCCAGATGGCCTTGTAGCCATCAGGCGCATCCGATCTGGCATCACAACAGATCAACCGATTGATTCTTTCTGGATGTGAAATCGCCAGTTCCAGACCGGTCATTCCGCCCAGCGATATTCCCATGAAATCGGCCCGTTCAATTCCCAGATTATCCATCAGGGCCAGCACATCGCCGGTCATCATCTGTAGATCATAGGGAGGCTTGGCACCGCCACTTTTTCCGTGTCCCCGGGTGTCGTAACGCAGAACACGAAAATGCTCCGTCAGCGGCGCCATCATTGGTTCCCATAGCCGCATATCGGTCGCGAGTGAATTGGACAGGATGATCCAGGGCCGGTCTTGTTCTCCATCGACCTGATAGAAAATTGCCACGCCATCAGGAGCGGCAACTTCCCCAAAATATCTGTCGGTCATTTGCCTCAGCTCCCAAGCGCAGCATTGATTTTCGGCATAACCTGCTCGGCCATCAGGATCATCGATTGCCGTCCGAGTTCATAATCCGACCAATCATGCCCGGCATAGACGAGGGTCCCAAACGGGCCGACTTCCTCCCTGAATTCGAGAATTTGCTCCGCGACGCGGGACGGATCGCCAAAAATGACCAATCGATCCAGAACATATTCCAGCGTTACATCATCATCAGGCATTTCCTGATCTTCCTTGAAGAGATTCAGGCGCCCGCCCTTGCGCAGTTTTGTGAATAATTGACTGTAATAGAGCACATACGGGCTGCCGGGATCGCAGGCATAGCGCCGGGCCGTCTCTTGATCTTCCGCAACGCAGATATTCTTGGCAACCCGCCAATTTGCCGGATCGATTTCTCTTCCGCCTTCCTCACATCCCTCGCAATAATTTGGCCAGTGGGTCGCGACCCATTTGGGCAGCAGGAAATTCGCAGATATCGGATCCCAACCGCGAGCGGCCATCGCCGTAACACCCTTTGAATAGGGTGCAACGGCTGTCCCGACGATTGGCGGATGCGGTTTTTGATAGGGAGCAATTATCGTCCCTTGCCCGATTTCCGGCATCATCGTGTTTTCAGTGGTGATGGAGTAATAATCCCCGGTCAGATTGTAGGGCGCTTCGCTCTCCCAGATCTTCAGCACCATATTGATACATTCGACAAACATCGCATTGCGATCTTTTTCCAGGTTACCGAAAACTTCGGCGTCAGACATCAGGCCGCCGGGCGAGATACCAAAGTTTAGCCTACCTTCCAGCATGTGATCGAGCATCGCGACTTCAGCTGCCACTCTTGCCGGATGGGAGTTTGGCAAGTTAACCGTGCCTGTACCCAGACGGATGTTTTTGGTTTCATAGGCGAGGCTGGCAAGAAACGCGACGGTTGAGGTAATATTTTCGGCTAGATCCGTAGTGTGTTCGCCGCAATAGGCTTCCGCATATCCCAATTTGTCAGCAAGAATAAATGCTTCCCGATCTTCACGCAGGCATTGCGACACCGATTTTCCAAGTGGATGAATCGGCATCGTAAAAAAAGAAAGCTCCATGTTTTTCTCCCGGCAACCACAATCATTTTGATCAACTATGGCGCAGAACGGGGCTGACAGAACATGATAGTTAGTAATGCAAGCCATCAATTTTTGAGATAGCGCGTTTTTTGTTGGATACAGGCATCTTCCCATCACAAATGATGAAACCAAGTATCAAAAGACATTGGTTGTCGGCACATTCCATCTGAACAATACTATGCTGACAGAACATCAGTTCAGCGAGGATTCCATGAACGCGCATGCACCTGATTTATATTTCGAAGAATTCGACCCTCGCGCATTGCGCGATGCATTTGGTCAGTTCGCGACTGGTGTAACTGTCATTACGACGATAGGCGACGAAGGCGCCCCAGTCGGCATGGTTGCCAATTCATTCTCATCGGTGTCGATGGACCCACCGCTGATCTTATGGAGTATCGGTCTTAAAACGCCCAGCCTTGGTGCTTTCCGCAGCCATCCTTCCTTTGCTATCAACATTATGTGCCAGGATTCAAAGGATCTCGTACACAACTTCTCACGGCCTTCAGACACCAAATTTGCCGATGTTGGCTGGACCAAGGGGATCGATGGAGTGCCAATACTGGACCGGGCGGCAACAGTTCTTGAGTGCCGTACAGAGAACCGCTACGAGGGTGGTGATCATGAAATCTATCTCGGACGCGTCTGCAGATTTAACATCACAGACAAAGAGCCATTGATCTTCCATAAAGGCAAATTTGCTGAAATCGGGTCTGCTTTGTGACAGACTCAGAAGTGCCTTTCAAAATAGTGATTGCCGGATTTGGCTGGTGGGGAAAACACATCACCACCCGTTTGCAAAATCACGATTCGATCAAGGTCGAGGGGATTGTCGAGCCCTTCGAAGCAAACCACAAGGCAATCGACGACTTGGGGCTGCGCCGCTTCGACGACCTGTCGGAAGTCGTGGTTCTGGACGAGATCGACGCAATAATCTTGACCACGCCAAACCCACTGCATGAAGAACAGGTCATTCTTTGCGCAAAAGCCGGCAAGCATGTCTTTTGTGAAAAGCCGTTGGGGCTGACCGCTGCAAGCGCCAGGCGTTCCGTCGCCGCCTGTCGCGAAGCCGGTGTTCAATTGGGTATTGGGCATGAGCGCCGGTTTGAACCGGCAATGCTGGCATTGCGTTCCGCACTGGAGAATGGCGAACTTGGAACAGTGATGCATGCCGAAGCGGCTTTCAGCCACGACAAGCTGATCAATGTACCCAAGGGCGACTGGAGAACCTCCAAATCCGTCGCCCCTGCCGCGGGTATGACCGCCATGGGCATCCACCTGAGCGATCTCCTGATCTCGTTTTTTGGACGGGTCGAAACCGTACAGGCAATGACGGCCAGCCGTTCGCTGGGTTGGGAGACCGGGGATGTTGTTACCGTCCAACTTGGCTTCGAGGCCGGCATGACGGCTTCCTTCAGCGCGGTTCTCCACACGCCTCATTTCATCAGAATGCATGTCTTCGGTTCTGACAAATGGATAGAGGTGCTTAACGATTCACATCCCGATACGCCGGATGGAATAGTCCGTTACCTGACCGCCCAGACCGGCAAGGATGTCGAGCAAACAGAATATGCCTGGGCAGACGCCGTGACCGCCAACCTCGAAGCTTTCGCTGCAGCATGCCAGGGGCAGGCACCCTACCCGATAACGCCGGAAGAGAGCGTGCACAATATCGAGGTGCTGGAAGCAATCGCGATCTCGGCAGAAGACAGAAGAACCGTCCAGATCAAGGAAATCTAGCCTAAATCCAAAGCAGGCTTTCACCACAAGTTCTTTACGTCAGATCGTTCAGGAAACGCCACAGGGGCAGCATTGGTGTCAGCGCAGCCACAACCACTTTGTCCAGATCGGCAACAACCGCATCTTGCGGCCCGTCAAGATCACGCCATGCGGCGATACCCTTGTGTCGGAGAAATCGTGCTTGCCGGTGATCGGCTGGGAAACCCGACGGCACCCGTTTCAAATCAGGCTCTGAGATACGAACACCGGATTTCTCGAGGCCGCCAATAATTTCAGCAAGCTTTTCCCCGGCCCCACCGGCAACGTGGCCTCGAAAGGTCTCGAGCTTTGGTTTGGAAAACTCAAACACCCCGCAACCAAGCGTGCAATATTCGGGCGAAAGCCCGAACATGAAGGCAGGACCGCCTTGCTCGCCATCCCGGTTCGTCCAGGACATATGGATATGCGTATTGTACGGCGTCTTGTCCTTGGAAAACCTGATATCGCGGTTGATCCGAAAGATCTTGGCCTTTTGAGCTGCCCCAGCCAGTCGTTCCAGCTCCCCTTCCATCGCAATCGCAAATGCCTTTGCGGGGTTTTTCACGCCGTTCTCATAGTCAGCCTTTTTACTCTGGAACCATTCGCGTTTGTTGTTTTGTTTCAGGTCTCTCAGGAACTCCAGGGTCCCGGTCGTAAAATAAGGGTTTGATCCAGTTGCCATGGAAGCGTGCTCCTGCAGCTTGTGTTCACTTCGGCGGCAATGAACCGGCGAAGGAGATTGCAAGGGATACAAGGTTGGTGAAGACAGCGTCTTCGATCTCTTCTTCAGCCTGCACAAACCCGCCCATCTTCCGCTCACCCATAATCATCTCGCCGGCGCCGTGAACTTTCATGGCCTCCGCCTCATTGTCTTTTCCGACACGAAACATGAAATGCCCGATACCTGTCTTCTTGTCCCGATGAGCCCCGCCAACCATGTTGCCATTGATCAAAAAGCAGACCCCGCCCATCATTTTCTTCTCGCTAATGGCAGGCAAACCATCCAGCGCATCTCGCATGCGTTGGGATAAAGCTTCATCATAAGTCATCCAAATCTCCGACCAGGCGTTTTGCAATCATTTCAATCTTAAATGATTGCCACGGTAGACCCCGTGGCGAAATTTGCAAAGTTCCGCACTGTCACCCTACTGACAATGTTGTGTCAGTAGGGTCATGTCATCAAAATGGTGTTTCATGATTTAGCGCGCCAGAAGCGCCTCGACTTCCGAAAGCGCAGGCATGGAGGATGCGGTGCCTGCCCTGGTTACAGATATACCAGCCACAGCACAGCCAAAGCGCATCGCTTCCACCGGTTTCATGCCGCGTGCAAGGGCAGTCGCAAAGCCACCGTTGAAGGCGTCACCGGCGCCAGTCGTCTCGACAACCGGACCTACCGAAATTACCGGCACGGTTTCAAAAGCCTTGCCATCATGGAAAAGAGCACCATTTTCGCCCAGCGTGATCACCGCCGCACCTGCACCCATTTCAACCAGGGCAGCAGCAGCAGCCTTTGCATCTTCAATATTGTTGACCGGAAGTCCGGTCAGTTCCGATGCTTCGGTTTCGTTTGGCGTAAGGAAATCGCAAAGAGAAATGATCTTCCCGTCCAGCGCCGCTGCAGGTGCCGGGTTCAAGATCGTGGTAACCCCGTTTTTCCTGGCCGTTTCTAATGCGCGATGCGCGGCAGGAATGGGTTGCTCAAGCTGTGTCATCAAGATTGACGAAGAGGCAATGAGATCAGCCCTGGCATCGATGTCTTCTGCAGAAATCGCGGACGCAGCGCCGGGGCAGACGATAATGGCGTTGTCGCCACTGGCTTCGTCGATGAAGATGTAGGCCGCACCGGTGTAACTGTCCTGATCGCGGGTGACCTCCGGTTTCACGCCGGCGTCCTTCCAGGTCTTGATTGCCAGATCGGCAAACGCATCATCGCCAAGGCGCGATATCAGATGGACATCGCCCCCCAGACGGGCAACCGCAACGGCCTGGTTGGACCCCTTACCGCCCGGACCAAGCGCAAATGAGTTGCCCAATATGGTTTCTCCCATGCGCGGCGGTCGGTCCGCACGGTAGGAAGTATCGGCGACAAATATTCCCAAAATTGTAATCGGCTTGGTTTGGCTCACAACGTGTTTCCCGAAACTGATCTATTCATCCGGACCAATCACGCCCTTGCGGAACGCGAAACAACCATAAAACCGGCGGTCGCTGGTCTGGATCACGCAGAATGCATTCTTGGCCCGTTCATAAAATGCAAACCGCTCAATGCTGATCATCGTCCAGTTCTTTCCCTCCGCCTGATCGATCACCGCCTGCACCTCTTCCTGAACTTGCGGAACTTCGCCCGGGTTCCCGACGACTTCCATCCGGGCTGCAGCATCATCGACAAAACTGTCGAGCGGCATTACCGACAGGATTGCTTCCGCAACCTCGGCGCAGGACCGGTCAATATGAAGCAATTTTCCAAGTGACGTCTGGCTGGCAACCGAATGCGCCGGAAAATTAGTATCGGCAATGATCAGGTCATCGCCATGACCCATCGCTCGAAGCGCATACAGAACATCGGCATTCAAAAGCGGATTTATGTTTTTTAGCATCAAGATCTCCTGGCGATGTAGCTCCAGGAACAAAAATCGCTCATTCCTGGTTTAGTGTCCTTATCTTTTGGCCGATTGCCGTTCCCAAGGCCTGATGGGCCGTTTCATCTAGGTGAACGCCGTCTATAGAACTGGAGGTGACTATAGTTCCGGCATCGAGAAATTCGCAATTCAAACGCCCGGCAATTTCTGCAAATTGCAGGGCAAGCAAGTTTGATTTTTCAAGACCGCCTGCAAACATATCTCTCAAGGTTCCCACCTCGGCAATTGGCGCCGGACAAACCAGAAGAACTCGAGGATTTGTATCGTCTGACCAACATGGCCAACCTGCAGCTGTCTCAACAAGTTTGCCCGCTGAACACGCAATATCTGCTGCTGTAACCGAGAACCGGGTCTTGAGATCATTCGTTCCAAGCATAATAACAAGCATGTCGATCGGACGATGGCTCTCAAGGACCATCGGTAAGGCCGAAAGTCCATTCTTGTGGCGACCTTCGATTGGATCATCATGGACTGTGGTTCGTCCTGGCAATCCCTCTTCAATCACTCGCCAATCGCTACCAAGGAAATTTGCTACAACGCCTGGCCAACGCTGTTCATATTCAAGGCGATTTTTTTCATCATCCTTTCGCATCGGCGGAGTGCCATGTGTATTGGAGTCCCCGAAGCAAACCAACGTCTTCAATACCGAATACCTCATCCAACAGTGTTTGGGATTTCTCCGCCAGGATCAAAACGCTAACACTGCCCACCCGGCCTGTCCATCAACTTGCTTGCGCAAAATAGCCTGAGCTTCCATGATGTTTGGCCGAACAGACCAAGGCGGAGTCCAAGAATGAAAAGACGTGACTGGCAGCGAATTGACAATGGTGGTGTAGCATTCACCGAATTGGGTTTTGGCACAGCGCCATTTGGAAATCTTTATAAGGCCGTTGAAGACGAAGATACGATGGAAATCGTCAATAGCGCCTGGGAGACCGGATGCCGCTATTACGACACCGCCCCACTTTACGGTCTGGGACTGGCAGAGACCCGTCTGAACCCTTTTCTACGAGGCAAAAAGCGCGAGGACTACGTCCTGTCGACCAAGGTCGGTCGACTGTTGCAGGTGTGCCCTCCGGAAGAACAGACAGGAATTGGAAAATTCTTCGACGTACCCAGCAGGCGCGAAGTCTATGATTTCACCTATGATGGGGTCATGCGGTCGCTCGAATGCTCGTTTGAAAGGCTTGGCGTCGACAGCATTGATATCTTGTTTGCCCATGATCTCGATCTTGCGAACCACGGCACCCAGGAGGTATTGGATGGATATATCGACCAGCTGATGGGTTCCGGCTATTACGCATTGCTGTCACTGCGCGATCAGGGCGTGATCAAGGCGTTTGGCGCCGGTATTAATGAGTGGCAATCAGCGCAGGCAATGGCCGAGCGCGGTGACTTTGACCTGTTCCTGCTGGCTGGCCGTTATACCCTGCTGGAGCAGGAATCCCTCGATTCCTTTTTGCCACTTTGCCAACAGAGAGGAATCGGCATCGTCATTGGCGGACCCTACAATTCCGGAATTCTTGCGACCGGACCAAAGCCGGGAGCCTATTATAATTACGAACCGGCACCATCTGAAATTCTCGACAAGGTCGCCAAGATTGAGACCATTTGCGGAAATCATGGAGTCGCACTGATAGAGGCGGCCTTACGATTTCCACTACTCCATCCAACGGTTGTCTCGGTCATTCCCGGTGGCCAGAGCGTTTCGGAAGTCAAAAGCACGATTACAAGCCACGGCGCAGAAATCCCGGACGAATTATGGTCCGAACTCAAACTTGAGGGGTTAATGCGCGAAGATGCCCCAACGCCTTGATGGCGCAGTTTTCGTCAGCTGCGCCATGACTTTGTGAACCTAATCTCTCCGCAGAAGGGTTTTTGCGGAGCGTAAGACTAGACGATGGTTCCCTCAGTCGCCGCGACGATTTCTTCGCGGCTTACGCCATCTGCAGTCTCGACGATATGCAGGCCTTTATGGGTCACATCCAGCACGCCAAGATTGGTGATGATCCGGTCAACTACACCCTTGCCGGTAAGCGGAAGCGTGCATTCCTTCAGCAGCTTGCTTTCGCCATGCTTGTTGGTGTGATCCATGACCACGACGACCCTGCCGACACCGGCCACCAGGTCCATCGCGCCGCCCATTCCCTTCACCAGCTTTCCGGGGATCATCCAGTTTGCAAGATCACCCTTTTCGCTGACTTCCATCGCGCCCAGAATTGCCATTGCTATTTTGCCGCCGCGGATCATCCCGAAAGATTGTGAGCTGTCGAAATAGGCCGTGCGCGGTAGCTCCGTAATCGTTTGTTTGCCGGCATTGATGAGATCGGCATCCACCTCGTCATCGGTCGGAAAGGGGCCCATTCCAAGCATGCCGTTTTCTGATTGCAGCGTGACGTCCACGCCTTTTGGAATATAGTTTGATACCAATGTTGGAATGCCAATTCCGAGATTGACATACATTCCGTCTTCGAGTTCTGCTGCGGCCCGTTCGGCCATCTGATCACGATTCCATGCCATGATAATCTTTTCCTCAAGCCGCGCGCGTTGTGCGCTGTTCAATCCGTTTTTCGTGCTCGCCCTGAATAAGCCGATGCACATAGATGCCGGGCAGATGAATGTTATCCGGATCCAGGCTGCCGACGGGCACGATTTCTTCGACTTCCGCAACACAGACCCTTCCGCACATGGCTGCCGGTGGATTGAAATTTCGCGCAGTCTTTCTGAAGATCATGTTTCCGGTTTCATCCGCTTTCCAGGCTTTGACGATACTCAAATCCGCGAATATTCCTTTCTCCAGAATGTAAGTCTCGCCGTCAAAATCCTTGTGTTCCTTACCTTCCGCGATCAGCGTTCCAACACCGGTTTTTGTATAAAACCCTGGGATACCGCAGCCACCGGCCCGCATCCGTTCGGCAAGCGTTCCTTGCGGATTGAATTCAAGCTCCAATTCGCCGCTGAGATATTGCCGCATGAACTCGGCATTCTCCCCGACATAGGAACTGATCATCTTTTTCACCTGGCGGGTTTGGAGAAGAATGCCAATCCCGAAATCATCGACGCCGGCATTGTTGCTGGCAAATGTCAGATCTTTTGCGCCATTTTCCTTGATCGCGTTCAATAACAGCTCTGGAATTCCACAAAGTCCAAATCCGCCCGCTGCTATGAACATCCCGTCATGCAGCAATCCGTCGAGCGCCGCTTCCGCGGTATCGTAGACCTTCTTCATAATTTCTCCTGATCATCGTACTTGGGACTGACAATTTGCATAAATGTACTGTTTGGCATTGCCGGGTAGCCACCTGTGCAATGCTTGTCTGGCGCAGAGCAAAAATCTCCGGTCAGCAGGGGTGATTTCCCACAATATTGAAAAACATGCCAGTGTTCTTTGACTTCACGGCAAGAAATAATGCGAAATTCCTTCGCCAATCGCACAATGTCACGCCAAAACTGCCCGACAGACCAACATCTACAGACCAACATCTGCGGCATAAACTTTCAAAAAAGCGGTAGGCAAGGCCGCCGTGACGGCCTCGCATCATATGAGAATACTCAACCAATCACACTGATTTGGTTGTCAGACATTACCCTGATTGCTCGCCGCCTCGCCGATATTGTCTGTACCACGCTCTTCAAGGAGGTTGGTAAGCCAGTCGGGATCCATTTCCGGAACTGACGAGAGCAACAGGTCGGTATAGGGGTGATGAGGCGGCTTGAACATTTGGTCCTTCGGCCCCTGCTCGACAACCTTACCGGCCTGCATCACAACCACTTCGTCAGCAATCGACCGGACTGTCGCCAGATCATGCGTAATGAACATGTAGGCAAGTCCAAGCTCTGCCTGCAGCCGGTCAAGCAATCTCAATATGCCTTCAGCCACGAGCTGATCGAGCGCACTGGTCACTTCGTCGCAGATAATGAATGAGGGTTCTGCAGCGAGCGCGCGGGCAATTCCAATCCTTTGCTTCTGCCCACCGGAAAGCTCGGGCGGGTATCGGTTGTAATATTGTGATGGCTCCAACTCGATCAGATCGAGCAATTCATCCACGCGGCTCTTGAGCTCCGTGCCGGACAATCCACTGTAAAACTGTGCCGGACGGCCAATGATCTCGCTGATCTTCACCTTTGGGTTCAGCGCGGTATCTGCCATCTGGTAGATCATTTGCGCCTGGCGAAGCTGATCCTTCGTTCGGTCTTTGTAACTTGCCGGTAATGTCTCCCCGGCAAACAGGATCTCGCCTTTTGTCGGCGGAAGCAGACCGGTAATACAGCGCGCGGTGGTTGACTTGCCGGAACCGGATTCGCCAACAACCGCGACCGTCATTCCCGGATAGATATCGAAACTGACATCCTCGAGAACTTTCGTTGGGCCATAGGCTGCATCGATATCCTGGACGGATACGACAGGTACGGCATCTTTGCCCTTGGGACGCGACTTCTGTTTCCGCTTGAAGCTGCGGACAGCCCAAAGGCTCTTTGTGTAATCGTCCTCCGGTGCTTTCAACATCCGCTCGGTGGAGGCTTCCTCGACTTCATCGCCCTTCAGCAGGACCTTGATCGTGTCTGCCATCTGGGCAACGACAGCCAGGTCATGCGTGATATAGATTGCCGCCGTATTGAACTGATCGACAATGTCACGAATAGCTGCCAACACCTCGATCTGGGTCGTCACATCGAGTGCGGTGGTTGGCTCATCAAAGATGATCAGGTCCGGACGGCACGCCATGGCCATCGCTGTCATTGCACGTTGCAACTGCCCACCGGATACCTGATGCGGATACCGAAATCCGATTTCCGTCGGGTTGGGCAGCCGCAGACGCTCATAAAGCTGCATTGCATCTTCCTGCGCCTCCATCCTGCTTTGCAGCCGATAGTGCAGAGGTGCCTCTGTATGCTGATCGATGATGCGATGCGCCGGATTGAAGGATGCAGCCGCGGATTGGGCAACATAAGCGATCCGCGAACCGCGCAATGCCCGGAGGTCCGACTCGGATGTGGTGGTGAGCTCCAGCCCGTCAAAATCCACTGTTCCGCCGGAAATTCTGCAGCCATCGCGGGCAAAACCCATGGCCGCAAGACCAATTGTGGATTTTCCGGCACCTGACTCTCCAATGAGGCCAAGTACCTCCCCGCGATGCAGGGTTAGATCGACGCCATGGACAATCTCAACCCAAGTTTCGTCAGAATAGCCCTCAATCCTCAACCCCCTGATTTCGAGCAATACGTCCTTTTCATTCTTCATCAGATTACTCCTTGAGGCCCGAGGACCGATGCAGCATCCAGTCCACCACGAAGTTTACCGCGACAGTCAATAGCGCGATAGCAGCCGCTGGAATGAGCGGGGTAATGTCACCAAAGGAAATCAAGGTTGCATTTTCACGCACCATTGATCCCCAATCCGCGGTTGGTGGCTGAATGCCAAGTCCCAGGAATGACAGACCTGCGATCAGCAGGAACACGAAACAGAATTCAAGACCGAATTCGGCAATCAATGGCGCGGTCGAGTTCGGCAATATCTCCTTCCGGATCAGATACCAGGTACCTTCACCGCGGAGTTTAGCAGCCTCGATATAGTCCATCACGACGATATTACCTGCAACAGCGCGCGCCAGTCTGAACACTCTAGGGGAATAGATCAGTGCGACAACTATTATAATAACGATGATATTGGTGCCGAAGATACTCAACATCAGCAGGGCAAATATCAGGGATGGAACCGACATAATGACATCGGCGACCCGGCCCATGAGCTGATCAAACCATCCGCCCTTGGTTGCCGCCAGCAAACCGCAAAGCGCCCCAATTGTGAATGCCAGGATCGTGGCACCAAGTGCAATGCCGACCGAGTTCCTTGCACCATAGATAATACGGCTGAACGTGTCCCGGCCAAGCTGATCTGCCCCCAACAGCATGTTTTCATCCGGCGGAGCAAAGGAAGACGAAATGACCTCTGCCTCACCAAATGGCGCAATGTAGGGAGCAAATATCCCGGCAATTGCGTAGGTGAAGATCACAAACATGCCAAACGCTGCAGTCAGCGGAGCGGTACGAAGCTCCTTGGCGATATCGTCTGGCGAGATAATGATCAGAAATTCACGGAACGCATACGAAGTACCGGCCGCAAATGCCAACAAACCTGCCCCGACTGAGACTGCCGTCAGCGCCGAAACGCCGCCGACAATTCCCATGACGAATGAAACCAGCGTCAGCGAGAATAGCAGCAGGAATACTTCGCGCTTTTTGTAAAACGCTGCAAGGCAAGAAGCACCGATCAGGAGCGCATAATATGTAACGACAAAATAACTCATGTTCAGCTCCTCACTTCGGATGCCGCAGACGCGGATTTGTCAAAATCGCGCCGACATCGGCAGCAAGGTTAAGCAGGATAAAGGTCGCTGCAAAAATCAGACAACAGGCCTGCACTATCGGGAAATCACGCTTCGACACGGCATCCACCAGCAGCTGTCCAATTCCCGGATAGACAAATACCACCTCCACAAGGACAACACCCGTGACCAGATAGGCCAGGTTCAACGCCACAACGTTGATGATCGGCGCCCAGGCGTTTGGCAGCGCATGTTTGACAATCACCGTCCATGGCGAAGCACCCTTCAACCGTGCCATCTCAATATAGGGAGAAGCCAGCAGGTTGATGATCGCCGCCCGTGTCATTCTCATCATGTGGGCCGTTACAACCAGAACCATGGTCAGTGCTGGCAGGAACGTTCGGTGCAATAACTCTAAGAAGCTCATATCATCTCGGATGCTCGCCAGCGCGGGGAAGTAATTCGTCCGGACCGAGAAATAGAGGATCAGGATATAGCCGAGGAAGAATTCAGGCGACGAAATCGCGGTCAGCGAGAGCACATTTGCAACGCGGTCAGCGATGGTATTACGCAGCAGAGCAACGATAATTCCAAGAATGATTGAAAGCGGAACCGCAATCACCGCGGCATATGCTGCCAGGAAGAGCGTATTCTTGAAACGCGGAATGATAGTTTCGCTAACGCGATCTCCAGACACCAGGGACACGCCGAAATCACCCTGGACTGCGCCACCCAACCATTCGAGGTACCTAATTGGCGCGGGCCTGTCCAATCCCATCTTATCCCGCAAGGCGGCAACCGTTTCTTCCGTTGCACTTTGTCCAAGAACCGCCTGCGCAATATCTCCAGGCAATAATTCTACCGCGAAAAAAATCAGGATTGATACTACCAGCAGAGTAACAATTCCCAGCCCGAGCCGTCTTAGCACGAGACTTGCAATGTCCCCCATCTAATTCCTCCAAACATGTCGCGCCAGGTTTGCCCGTCCCTGAACGCCTTTGGTTTTTCCAGCATGGTCTCGATCACATTGGCCCAATCAAGCATGCTATGATCCACCTGACTGTGCGGGTGGAAATCTGCCCCGGCACAATTGCACCGGGGCAGTAATCTCTTTCAAAATCAGGCTGTGGACCACCAGCGGCTGGCTGCGCGTGCACCATCGCACTCCCAGCTCGGCGCAAGATTTTCTGGAACACCGATATTGGAACGATGCGCGTAAACGAAGTTATTGAAGAACGGAATCAATGTTCCGCCGTCATCACGCATCAGGACAGACATTTCCCGATACATTTCCGCACGCTTCGTATCATCCAGTTCAGCTTTCGCCGCCAGAAGAAGCTCGTTGAACCTTGGGTTCTTCCACCTGGATTCATTCCACGCAGCATCATCCTTATATGCCAGAGTGAACATCACATCCGGCGTCGGCCGTGCACCCCAGGATACAAGACAATATGGCTTCTTCAGCCAGACATCCGAATAATATCCGTCATTTGGCTCACGCACGACATCGATGGTAATGCCGGCAGCTTTTGCCTGCTCGGAGTAAAGCACCGCCATGTCGACCGCACCCGCATAGACACTGTCCGCGGTACTCAAGCTGACTTTCAAACCTTCTGCACCGGCCTTCTTCAGCAGGGATTTTGCCTGATCGGGATCATATTCACGCTGCTCGATATCATCCGGCCAGTAAGGCTGGGCAGGCGACAGATGGAAATCATTGGCCTTGGTAGCAGCGCCAAAGGCAATTTTCTCAATGATTTCATCGCGATTCATTGCAAGCTTCAAGGCATTACGCACATCCACATTATCAAACGGCGCTGTGTCACAATGCATTGGCAAGGTTATCGCAGCAGCCGACGGAATGTTGTCGACGACAATGTTCGGGTCGCGTTGCAACAGCGCCATGGTTTTCAGTTCAACCAGCGACACGCTGTCTACATCGCCGGTAACCAGGGCTGTCTGACGCGCATTCGGATCGTTCAGAACAAGAATTTCGACCGTATCGAAATAGGCACCCTCACCGTGCCAACCGTCGTGACGGCTCAACTTCCAACTGACACCGAACTCTCCGCTGTCGATCTTGTAAGGACCGGCGCCATCGCCATTTTTCCATTCAATCGTGCCATCATCATTGGCGGGACAAATTGCCATGTGATAGTCGGTCATCAGCCATGGGAAATCCGCATTGCCGCGTCCCAGCTTGACGATGACTGTATAGTCCCCGTCCTTGGTGATGTCGGTAACATCTGCCAGCAATGACTTTGCTGCCGACGTTGATGCGTCACCCCGGTGATGATTGAGTGATGCAATAATATCGACCGCAGTTAGTTTTTTGCCGCTATGGAAAGACGCCTTGTCTGTGATTTCGAAGGTCCATTGCGAGGCATCATCATTTGCCGACCAGCTGTTTGCCAGATCGGAACCCAATGATCCGTCACCATTGATCATTGTCAGGTAACAGCGATGGGTATGTGCCAGGAAGATCATCTGGCGTGTCGTGTAAGAGCCGGGATCGTGGGTATCGCCAGTGTTGCCGTCATGCAGGCCCCAGCGGAAATTTCCACCCTTCTTGGGCTGTGCCGCAGCTGACTTGGTCCAAAGACCTGTTGCGGTCGTGGCAGTAATACCAGCCGCAATCGAATAACTCATAAATTCGCGTCGGGAAATCTTGCCCCGCTTGGCCGCCTCGGCCATCCGCTCAATTAATACATCTTCTTTTTTTGGTTTCATTCTAGATTCCTCCTTGAATCGAATTCTTATCCGGCATCCAATCTGCTGTCTGGCCAGCGTTGGCTTTTACCCGGCGATCGCGCATTCGCCCTCATGAACGTACCAAATCACGTTAATCTCGTGATATCTACCCCATCTTTGGACTTATTGGGTTTTGGGACGAAATTTGCAGCTGTCAATTCAACTTTTCTTTGGAAATTGCCCAATTATACCGCGCCTGGCTCACAAATTGGTCAGACATTTCTAGAAAACTGGCCTCGCTCCGCTCCAAATCTGACCTTCTTCACTGCGCAGTTTTTCCCTGAACAAATGGACAAAAACTTCGATTATCGTCCAATACTCGCCCATTCTGGGCAAAAAACCGAGAGTTAATGGATTTTGCGATCTTGATACATTCGAAACAAAAAACAATTCGAATGCATTCGGAATGAAACGCATCCAAGTCAATCTGTAGTCACGAAAAAGAAGCTCTGCCGCTTCGAGAAAAGGCATCGAAAACAGCATTTCATGCCTGGAAACTTGATACAAATTGGAACTTGAATGAGCATGAACCTCACAACGAATATTGGCGAACTGGATACATCATCTGTTCAGTTATGGAACGACGTTCTCGCACCGAAATTCATCCGCTTCAAACATGTTGCTGCAGACGGCCTGGCGCTTCACTCCGAAGCGGTATTGCCCAACCTGCCGGTTAAACCCGGGGACCGGGTTCTTGATGTCGGCTGCGGGTTTGGAGACACGGCGATCAAGCTTGCTGAATTGGTCGGACCTGATGGCGAGGTGATTGGTGTGGATTGCTGTGATGCATTTCTGATCCATGCCGAAAACGAAGCCGCAGCCCGCGGGAAGTCAAATGTCGACTTTGTATGTTGTGACGCCGAAATTGAACTTCCCACTTGTGAATTTGACTTTGTATTTGCCCGATTTGGCACGATGTATTTTGCCAATCCGGTCGCGGGCCTGCGAAATATGCGACGCGCGCTAAAGCCGGGTGGGGAAATGGTCCATATTGTCTGGCGTGAGCGCAGCGACAATCCCTGGCTTTCCATGGCGAACGACATCGTCCTGCGATATTTGCCGCAGCCCGAAAAATGTGCGCAGTGCTGCGAACCCGGCCCGTTTTCCATGGCAAACCAGGAAACCGTACACAAGATGATGAGACTAGCCGGCTACACCAACATCAATTTTGAACGGGTCGATGCTGAGGTCGTAATCGGTAACAGCATTGACGATGCAATTGCGTTTCAACTTGCACTTGGACCCGCTGGCGAAGTCTTCCGTGAAGCAGGCGAAGCAGCGGAACAAAAGCGTGATTTGATCGAAGCCGCATTGGCTACGGCCATTAGCAAACAAAAGATCGGGACATTCGGAATCATGATGGATAGCTCTTCCTGGGTAATAAGCGCAACAAACCCGCACAGCTGATGCGACAAGGACCTGCGAGCCGACTGATACAACTGAAACATTTCACATGCGAATTCTATGCAGAGCTGAAACACACAACTCCCAGATGAGGTTCATCAGACAAACATAACATCGCCCTACGGGGAGGAAAAAATGAGATATCAGGATTTTCAAGCTGTTCCTGCAGCAGCAAATGGACAGGACAATTCACAAGCCGCCCGGACGCGCGATTGCACCGTAATGATCATGCAGGCAATGGCACGGTATTTGCGGACTGAGGATGAAGATTTGCAGGTCTTTGCTACACCGATACAACAGCACAGGCATGCGGCTTGATGAGCTACCAATCGGTCGACAGACAACTACGCATTTTCGGGATCATAGACATATCCGATGCCCCGCACCGTCTTGATGATCGCGGGCTTGTCGGGATGTGTCTCGATCTTTCTGCGAAGTCGGGAAATACGAATATCAATACTGCGATCAAACGGATCCCACGAGCGGTCATGGGCCTGTTCAAGGATCTGATCACGATTGAGAACGCGGCCTTTGTTCTCGGCAAACAATTTCAGCAGATTGAATTCCATCGCAGTGAGTGGAATCTCGTTCCCGTCGGCGCCGACAAGTTTTGCAGCATCGATGTCCAGCACGCATTCGCCGAAATTGGCCGTACCGGGCGCGCGCTTTGTAAGTTGGTCCCCGGCCGGATGTCGACGCAACACAGCCTTGATACGCGCTTCCAACTCTCGCAGATCTACTGGTTTTCCAAGGTAGTCGTCCGCCCCCATCTCAAGGCCGATGATTCTGTCAACCGCATCGCCCGCCGCGGTGAGCATGATTACCGGAGTCGGATCTTCAAGGCGGAGCGTACGAAGCGTGGTGAGGCCATCTTCTGATGGCATGTTGATGTCCAGTATGATCAGATCCACTTCACCTGATGACAAGACCGCGCGCAATTGTTCGGCGTTCGAAGCGGTTGTCACTGCATATCCGCGTTTCCCAAGATATTCCTGAAGCATCTCGCGAACATCAAGCTCATCATCGCAGACCAGTATGCGGATATTCTTGGCGTCCATTTACACCATCTCTTTCTTGTTATTTAGCAACCCGTTTACTAAGCCTCGCAATTCAGCTGGCGAGATCGGTTTTTCGAGAAATTGGCAATCTGCTTCTGCCAGTAGTTTTTGAGATGCAGGACCCATGGCATCGCCTGTGATAAACGCGATGGAATCCAGCAAATGCGGATACTGGGAGCGTATCGCTTCGAACAGTTTCCGGCCATCCATCTCGGGCATATTAAGATCGCTCAACACGACATTGAATTCATGCTTGCGCAACAAATCCATTGCCGCCGCACCGGAGTTCGCATATTCGACCTCGCAGCCATCTTTTCGCAAAATATCGGTGATCAGGTCAGCGACATCGATTTCGTCATCAACCACCAGAACCCGGGCTGCAGCACCCGTATCATCGACAAGCTCATCAGCATCTGTGTTTGCCGGTGAAGATTTGCGCGCAGGCAGCGAAAGTACAAACCTTGATCCCTCTTCATAATCTGAATCGAGCCATATATTGCCGCCATGCGAATGCATGATGCGATGGCAGAATGCCAGCCCGATTCCGGTTCCTTCACCTACATCCTTTGTTGTGAAAAACGGCTCGAAGATACGCGGACGCAATTTCCTTGGAACACCCGGACCGTTATCGGAGACACTGATTTCAAGCGCGTTTCTTTTCTTGTCCATTGCGGCTGAAACTTCAATCCAGTCGCCCTCGCCGGCCTTCGCCATCGCCTGTTCGGCATTGATGATCAGATTGATCACGACCTGGGTAATCTGATCTGGATCTGCCATGACATCCGGTAGCTCATCGTCAATGCGGATTCGGATATCAATCAGATTTCCTCCAGCACCAAATCCTGCAACCTCTGCGGCGGTACTGAACAGCGCCGGGACATCAAGACATTCCATTTTGGCCGGGCGTTGTCGCGCCATCGCCAAGAAGGTCTTCACAATTTTTGCACAACGCTCGGCCGAGTTGCTGATCTTTTCAATCCGCTTCACCATGTCTGGCTCGGTTATTTCCTCGCGCAGCATCAATGCATGACCGACGACCACCGAGAGCGGATTGTTCAACTCGTGGGCAACCCCTGCCAGTAACTCACCTAATGCCGACATCTTTTCGTTCTGGAAAAGCATCTCCCGTTGACTGGTCAACTCCTCCTGTACGGCAATTTCCTCTGTCAGATCACGGGTATTGGAAACAACAACCTTCTCACCGTTGAAATCGATCATTCGTGCCGAAACGGCTCCCCAGAATTTCCGACCCTTATAGTCGAAATACTGCATCTTTCTATTATCTATCCATCCGGTTCGCGACAACAGTTCGAGATATTCCTTCCGTTCTTCGGGATTCACGTAATAGGCATGTGCATCTTTCACATCACCAAATAGCGCAATGGTCTCCGGGCTACGGAACAAGAGCTTGCCAGTCTCTGCATTGGTCATTTGCACCGGTACTGGACAGGCCTCCAATACCTTTCGGATCATCGCTTCTGTCTCGACTTGTTCAGTCAGATCGGTGATGTGAGAGACTAGAACCTCTTCACCGCGATAGTCCGCTACCCTGCCCGACATCTTGGCTGGAAAAACTTCGCCGTTCAAATTGACGAGGTTGAGCCGGTAATCGTCAACGCGCCCATCCACGAGCATTTCTGTCACGTAATCTGCGCGGTCGGTCGTAGAAACATAGTGATCGGTTGCGCTATTATGTTGCCCGAAAAGTTCTTGGGCGGCCGGAGAGCGATAAAGTACCTGCCCATCACCAATTCGCGCCATGACAACGACGGCCGAACAGGTTTCAAGAACCTTGCGCACAAGCAGATCGCTTTCGCGCTCAGTGGCCTCCGCCTGTTTGGTGGCAGTCACATCCGTTCTTGTAACGACAAAACCCCCGAGTTTCGTGGGATTAACTGATATCGAATAGGTCTTTCCGTCCGTCTGGGTAAGTTCATAGTCCTGAACATACTGCCGGCCTGCGGCGAGTCGTTCCCTGGTCCATTCTTCTTCCCGCCCAATAGCATCAGCATAAACACCGCGTTTTGCCAGCGTGCGCACCAGGATTTCCCAACGCAAACCTGGTGCAATGATATCCTCAACTGCCTTGTTGCCTTCACGATATTTATCGTTGAATAGGACCAGCTTGCTCTCCTCATCATAAAGGGCAAAGCCTTCCGACAGGGATTCAATCGCATCACCCAGCATTTCACGAGCGCGTTGGTTCTGATCCTCAATCTGTTTGCGTCCGGTAATGTCTTGGACTGCGCTGATTACAAGCGACTGGCCGTCTAGATCGGCCAATGTCGAATTGCCAATGCTCCAGATCTCTTCGCCTTCGCGCGACTCAGACCGAATAACCTGGTTGTCCAGCCGTTGCGTCGTCTCGAGCTCTCCGATCAAGTGCTGGCTGTTCTTGCGGCTGATTACGAAATTGGCCAGACCTCCGGATATTTCGTCACCGGACATGGAATCCTGCAATTCGCTTGCCGCTTTGTTGGCATAGACAATTTGTCCGTCAAGATCATTTACCCAGATGGGAACCGGCGTATTGTCGACCACAAACTGGCAGATATTCTGCCTTCTATCTATCCCGGGCAGGCTAATGCTGAGATAGACCATTCCACCCTCGGGATGAGGATAGCTTGTCAGCATACGTTTGCCGCCATCCTTCAGCACAACTTCAATGGGGGCAGAACTTTGGTCGGACCATTGCGCCGCGATATTCTCTGAAGAAAAGTCACCACCGGCTGCAATATCAGAAAGGAATTCTTCCAGGAAGTCGGACCCTTTGACCGGTTTTTTACCGGATCCGGCGACAGTCGAGAATTCTCCGCCGGCTTCACGCACGAGCCCAGTCGCATCGATCCATATCATCGACGTCGTTTGCGCAGTATCGGCAATCGTTTCGGACATAAGTGCGTTGGGCATTGATCACTCTTTTCCCCTGATGGTTTCAATCAGGTTTCAAGCTATGGCCTAATTGTTTCAATTGTATCAGAAGCCATTGATACAACCGTCATGCAGGATTAACTCCATGATTTTTTTGATTATTCTGTAAAAATGACAAATCCTCTGTTACAGATTATCAAATGCTAATCGAAACCTGAAAATACGGCAAACAAACCACAACATGTTTTTCTGCCTCTCTTGCGCCCTGCCCTTCACAAAACATATGCTCAGGATTCATTACAGGTCGTGCGATTCAAAGAAAGGTCTCGCAAATGTCGGATCAGTCCCTGTTTGACAAATATGGTGGCTTTTCAAACATTAGCAAAGTCGTCATGACATTCTATGACGCTGTTCTGGACAGTGACGAAATCGGCCCGTTTTTTGACGATATCGACATGGGCAAGATGGTGGACCACCAGACAAAGTTTATCGCATCGCTGCTGGGAGGGCCCGCCGCTTATACGGACAATCAGCTCAAGACGATGCATGCGAAGCTGGATATCACCCATGACCACTTCGACGAGTTGCTGGTAATCCTCCGTGAAGCACTCACAACACATGGTGTGGATGAAGATGACATTTTAGCCGTCGTCGCAGAATATGAGCGGCGGCGTGGCGTAATAGTAGGATAAGTGCATGTCGATAGAAGCCATCAACGAGCAATTGCTGCGCGCCATTGGCGTCGGCGTTGCCCTTCTTGATCGCGATACACTGAAGTTTCAATTTTCAAATGATACGTTTGAAGAGTGGTTTGGAAAGCCGGAGGACGACAGCACACTGAAAGATCTTTTCCCTGAATTGGATACAGATCTTCTTTCAAACGAACTCACGCAAAACAGCAGATACACGGCAGAAACCAGCTTCAAGAAAAAGCGCCGAACCATGGTTATTGCCGTCGACTTCACTGCAGCTGTCGAAGGCGAGAGAAAGATTGCCGTCCTGGTCTGTCAAAACATCACCCGCATCCGCGAATTGGAATCCATGATTGAATCCTATTCGACCATGGTCGAGCGCAATACACGTGATATCAAACGCGAGAAGGAACAAGTAGAAAAACTGCTGCTGAACATCATGCCACGTTCGGTTTATGAGGAATACAAGACCTTCGGCGTTGTCACACCCCAACTATACGATCCCGTTTCTGTTCTGACCCTCGATTTTGTCGGGTTTTCCGAGAAAGTCACCACGATCGAACCAGGCGTAACCGTTTCGGAATTGAACGATATCTACAGCGCCTTCGACCGAATTGGCGAACAATTTGGTTGCGAGCGGATCAAGACAACTGGTGACGAGTATATCATGGTAGCCGGCCTGCCCGATCCGACACCAGAACATGCAAATTCAGTCGCAAATGCTGCCATTCGGTTCATCAGATATCTTGAGCGGCGCAATGCCAGCCATCCAATAAACTGGCAGTGTCGCATCGGGCTATCGACCGGATCAGTCATTGGCTCCGTGGTTGGCATTCAGAAATATGTCTACGATATATTCGGGCCGGCGGTTAATCTCGCTAACCGGCTCCGCGAATTTTCCGATCCCATGCAGATTTCTGTCCAGGATGAGATGGCAAACGCGCTGAGAGATAACTTTCATGTCGAAAGCCTTGGCGATCAGGATCTGAGAGGCTTGGGCAGTCAGCCAGTGTGGCGCTTGTCGGACAACCGGGATAGTATGGCAGAGGCCAAATAGGCCTGTGCGCATCACGCGAATATCGGCTACCATACCTCTGTTCACCACGGAACCGCCGCTCAAAACAATTGATGTGTCCGTCTTGACGAGCCGGTCTGGATGAAATCACATGGTAACGAAAAAGACGGAGGATAAGCAGATGACGGATGAATCCTGTTGTGGACCCGGCTATGCCAGCCCTGCCGAGGCAATAAAAGCTCCTCGCGAGAAACTGCTATATTCGATCGCCATTTATACCGGAACCGGAATCCAGAAACCGGACTATCTCGTCACGATCGATGCAGATCCCGAAAGTGAGACCTATAGCCAGGTCATTCACCGGCTGGAAATGCCGGGAATTGGCGATGAATTGCACCATATGGGCTGGAACGCCTGCTCAAGTTGCCATGACGACAGCTCGATGGCCCGCAAATATCTGCTGGTTCCGGGCGTCCGCTCAACCAACATCCATATCGTTGACACCGCCACTGACCCGCGCGCGCCACGACTTCACAAGATAATCGACGGTTCTGAGATCAAAACCAAGACCAACCTGTCGGCACCCCATACGGTGCATTGTCTGGGATCGGAAATCATTATTTCCATGTTGGGAGACGCCAAGGGCGAAGCACCAGGTGGATATCTGCACCTGAACAAGGATTTCGAGATCATCGGCCGTTGGGAAAATTCAATGGGCGATATCCCGTTTGGCTATGATTTTTGGTACCAGCCAAGGCACAATGTCATGGCAAGCTCGGAATGGGCAGCGCCAAATACCTTCATGCCCGGGTTTGATCTCGAAGAAGTGGGCCATTTGAAATATGGCCGCCGGATCCATCTTTGGGATTTCGAAAAGAAAGAGCCAAACCAGACATTCTACCTGGGAGAGGACGGCCTCATCCCGCTCGAGGTCCGATTCCATCATGATCCAGACAGTACCCATGGTTTCTGCGGTGCTGCCTTGTCGGCCAATATCATTCACTGGTGGAAGGACACGGACGGTGAGTGGAAATGGGAAAAGATCATCGACGTCGAAAACGAACCTCATCCTGAATGGCCGATACCGGTGCCGGGCGTAATCTCCGTTATCCTGATATCCATGGACGACCGGTTCCTGTATTTCTGCAACTGGCTGCACGGCGACATTCGCCAATATGACATTACTGATCCGCACAAACCTGTCTTGACCGGGCAGGTCTGGATGGGCGGACTTCTAGGCCGCGCGCCGAAGGTAAATGGTGTTGATGTCACCGGCGGCCCGCAGATGATCCAGCTCTCGCTCGACGGCAAACGGCTTTACGTAACGACTAGCCTGTTCAGTACCTGGGACAACCAGTTCTACCCCGAGATCCGAACCAATGGCGGGTGCATGCTGATGGTCAATTGCGACACCGAAAACGGTGGTATGGAAATCGATCCCGATTTCATCGTCGATTTCGGAAAGGAACCCAATGGCCCAAGCCGATGCCATGAAACACGCTATCCCGGCGGCGATTGCACAAGTGATATCTGGATATGAGGCACACCGTCACCATCGCGAACCGAAATGACGCGATCTACCAGGTGGATCATAACAAGCCGCTGCTCGACAGCCTTCGAGACCAAGGTGTTGATCTGCCTTATGGCTGCAAATATGGCGGTTGTATCACCTGTGCAGCGAAACTGGTTGCCGGTGAAGTTGATCAACGCCGCCAGGTCGCGCTGAATAATCGCCAGATCAATGACGGTTACATCATACTTTGCGTGGCCCGGCCGACATCAGACATTACAATCGAAATTGGTGTCGAAAGCCATGACAAGCTCTATCGCAATCCGTTTCTTGACCCCTTGCAGCCGCACGAACTCAAGTCCGATATTGCGACGCCCAAGGAGACCTAAATGCCCGAAGCCGACATTGACCGTATCTACGACTATTCACCGGAATATATCGCCGAAATCCTGAGTTCCGTGAAAACCATCGCCATGGTCGGCGCCAGCCCGGACAAGACCAAGTTCAGCTATGGGGTATTACGAGTCCTACACGAAACCGGCTACGATATGGCACCGGTTAACCCGCGGCCCGAGGTGACGCAGATCCGGGGGATTGAGGTCTACAAATCTTTACGGGAAGTCGATCGTCCGATCGACATGGTTGAGGTGTTCCGGCCAAAGCAAGAACTCTACCACTTCGCCGAAGAGGCGATTGAAGTCGGCGCCAAAGTTCTGTGGGGCCAGATCGGTGTCTATGACGACAAGGCAGCCGAACTCGCAGAAGATGCAGGCTTGAAGGTCGTGATGAACCGCTGCCCGAAGATCGAACTGTTCAGACCATTCTGGAAACCACGCCTCGATTTGGCAATCTGACCATGGCACACCAGCTTCTTGCTGTTTGCGAGCTGTTTGCTGCTATGCCGCAACGAGATTTGGCGTTTGCATCACACGTCCGAGATATTCGCATTCTGATTTCATCGAACTGCTCAATCTGTGATGCAATTTCTGAACCGCTGGCAGATCCCAGTCAAATGACGCGATTTTGTCGGTAATCTGGAACACTTCGGCTGACAGGACATCTCGCCAGGATTGGTACAACGCCAGGTCATGCACACTGGTTCCTGTCAGGGCGTCAGCCAATAGACCGGCATCACGCAACGCGTCGGTAATTCCGTGGGCGGTCATGGGATCCTTGAAATATCCCGCGTCACCAACGAGTGCCCAACCATCACCAAAGGCTTGCCGGAAATATCCCGGACACCCCAAGAAGCCACGTAATTTTCCCGATAGCCGGGCCTCGCTTAGCTGTGCTGCGAGATCGGCTGAGTTCGCCCTTGCGGTTTCCAGGAACCCACCAGGCAAATCACCCCGAAATGTCTCGCTATATTGCGATGCAGGAACATTCACAAATACGCAGGTCTGACCGTCATTTGTCGGGATCGTTCCCGCGGCTGTATTCTTGCCGAAATACCATTGCGAACCACCAAAATCGGCACCCTCATAATAGCCATATACCGAGGCAGAAGCATGTTTGCCTTGCCGGTATATTTCGGCGCCCGCCAGTTTCGCAACTTGCGATTGACGGCCATCGGCACCGATCACCATATCTGTCTTGATCTCGACCGCGTTTCCGTCCCCGTCGCGGACCAAGACACCACAGATTCGTCCGGTATCGCTACGTACGAAATCCGTCAGCATCACGCCAAAGCGAAACTCTGCGCCCGCACTTCTTGCTGCGTCGACCAATACCCGGTCGAGAACGGTTCGGCGCGGCGCAATCAGGCAATCCACGCCACCTTCCGGCTTGATTGCGACCGGCACGGCTTCATCGCCATAGCGAAAAACAGTCTGTGTGATTTTCGGTGTGCCCAGCTCGATCAAACGGTTCAGTACACCCCAGTGGTTCAGCTGCATGACGGCTCCGCGCATCAACGCATGGGTTGAAAGCCGATCGCTGCCATATTCCTGGCGGTCAACCACCAGGACCTTCGCGCCGGCGCGAGCCAATAGCATCGCGACAGATGCCCCGGCACAGCGCGCTCCCACCACGACAAAATCATAGCGATTCATTCCGACAATGTTCGACATGTCAGCCATCCTTTCATGCCGCCTTGCTGTAAAGCGCGGAATGAAGATGATCGCTCAGTATTTTTGCATCATCGCCGACACCGTCGATGAGGGATGACTTACGCCGGCGCAGAAATGGCAGGCCCATCACATAAAGTCCGGGCACCTCAGCCACGCCGCCGTCATGCCGAATACGGCCCTTGCGGTCGAAAACCGGAACATCAAGCCAGGAATAATCAGGACGGAATCCGGTTGCCCAGATCACGCTCTTGATGCCTTCGGCAGCAAGGTCCATTCCCAGTGTCGATTTTTCATCAATCCGGGTAGCCTCGAACCTGTGAGGTTCTTCGACCTTGCGGTCCATGTCATTTTCGGTTGCCCACTCGTCAAGCGTGTCCAGCAGCCGGTTCATCTTCAGGTCGGCCAGCGCGCAGACATTGGCTAGGGACCCGGAGAACATCGCTTTTCCGTCGCGTATTCCCGCTAACCTGCCAACTTTGCGTACGCCGATAGCTTCTACCGCATTGAGATCCATGGTGTCTCGGTTTTCGGACCCCGCCAATTGAAGAGAAGGAACGCGACGCGCACGGTTGATGTCGTCAACCTCCTGGTAGTCCATGTCGAGGACACCGGCGACATCCATCCACCACTTTATATCGCGACCGCGATAGACACGGGGAACACGAACATGTTCACCAACGCAAATTGTCACTTGACGGCCGGATGCCTGAATTTCCATGGCCAGTTGCAGCCCGGTGGCAGACGCACCGACAACCAGAACGCCACCATCAGGAAGCTGATCGGGATTGCGGTACTGCAATGGCGTTATGCTTTCGATGTCGCTGGGTAGGTCAGCGGCAAATTTTGGTACCGAAGCAATGTTGCAGGCCCCGTTTGCCAGAACCAGTTTTTCACACTGCCACTCACCCCGATTGGTGCTGACCAGATAGCCCTTATCTACAGGTTTTACCGAATGCACATTGGTCTGGCATTCGACCGGCGCGGCAATTCTTTCCGAATATTTGTCAAGGAAGCTGATGACCTGCTTCATATCCATATAGCCATCGGGATTATTGCCTTCATAGGAATAGCCGGGCAGCCGACTTTGCCAATTGGGGGTGAGAAGCTTGAGTGAGTCCCACCGCTCTGTGCGCCAGGAATTTGCCACCTCGCCGCGCTCCAACAGAACATGTTCTACTGAGCGATCGGCGAGATGCTTGCTCATGGCGAGCCCGGCCTGACCGGCGCCTATTATGACGGTCGCAATATTGTTCACGACACCCGCTCCTTGAGTTGCGTTTTCTGAATAGAAGTTAGTTGACGTTCACGAAAACATTGGTCGGATTTGTCACCAGGTCGAAAACCGCCGAACGTTTTTGTGACTGTGCGACAATCGCCTTGATGTCGTCTTCGCTGGCATCGGCATCGATGTCGAACTGCACGCGGATATCGCCAAAGCCGTTACGTACTTCTTCGTCAATACCCAATATACCCTGGATGTCCATGTCACCTTCGATCGTTGCTTCGACCGAACGCAGCTGCACGCCGCGATGTTGAGCAACGGCGGCAACGCCTGCTGCCAGACAGCCTGCAAGGCCTGCAAGGACAACTTCCACCGGTGTCGGTGCATTGTCTTCGGCTGCAAAGACTTCCGGATGGTCGGTTTCGACGCTGAATTCTTTACCGCGGGATTGTTCCTCTCCAAGGCCGAAGAAACTGCTGATTGTGGTCTTGCTATGAGTACCATTCATCCATTTGCTGGAAGTACGCCACTTGAACTGTGCTGCTTCCGGCGCTTCGGTCAGCGCTTCACGTGCTCCAATCAGTGCTTCTACATTGACGCCATTGTCTGCGGTGTTTTCTGTGTTGGTCCCGGTCATTTGAATGCCCTTTCGTTTCCCTTGATCATTATTACACGATTACCGTTGGTTTTTACCGATCCGGTCCGTCGCTGGCAGTCATATGGGCGCGCTTGGTAACAGTCACGTTTCCGGCGCATGCCCAAACGTTTCAATTGTTGCAATCACAACCGAAGAACGCAACATTTGTGTTTATACGAAGGTTGTAGAAGCGACAGCTCTACACGCCGGCAACCAGCTGATGTGAGTTGATTGAAACCCGCCAATATGCAGGCCAATTACAGCTTCCTAACCAGAAACCTTGACCCTGGTTTGCATGAACTTTTCGAGCGCGGCAATTTGGCGAGGTGGCATAGCTATACCAAGCCTGGTTCGGCGAAACAGTACATCTTCTGCCGCCCTGGCCCATTCCTTGTCCATCAAATAAGTGACTTCCCGCTCATATAATTCATGCCCGAACTTCTTGCCCAGGTCCTTGATCGAGGACGCGCCGTCGAGCATCAATGAACAATCGGTACCATAGTCACGCGCCAGTCGGGTCAGCAATTCGGTTGGAACAAAAGGAAATTTATCGGCGAGATCGGAAACCAGCTTATCAAAACCTGAAACCGGAAAATCACCACCCGGCAATACCGCACCCTTCGTCCAGGCTGGACCTCGTTTTCCGAGGCGCTCCTCGATGATATCCATCATCGATTCAGCCAAACGCCTGAAGGTGGTAATCTTGCCGCCAAAAATATTGATCAGCGTACCGTTTCCCAGGCTTTCATCGGGTTGCAGAACATAATCACGCGTCGCTTCCTGGGCCTTGGATGCGCCGTCATCGAAAAGCGGACGGACACCGGAATAAGTCCATACGATATCTGTTTTTCTAACCGGCTCGGCAAAGTACTCGCTGGCCATCTGGCAAAGATATTCCGTCTCCTCCGGTGTAATCACCGGTTTTCCATGCGTCTCGCCATGCTCGACATCGGTAGTCCCGATAAGCGTGTAATTCCGCTCATAGGGAATGGCAAAAATTATTCGGTCATCAGAATTCTGGAAGATGTAGCAACGATCATGTTTGTACTTCTTCGCAATGACGATATGGCTGCCGCGTACCAGGCGCACATGATGGGCGTCATTACGGCCAAATGCGGTATTCAGAACCTGGTCTACAAATGGTCCGGTCGCATTGACCACCAGAGATGCCGTGATTTGCGAAGTTTTGCCCGTCTTTGAATCACTGAGCTGAAGCGACCATTTTCCGTCTTCATAGCGCGCTTGTTTGAGCGGGGTTCGCGGCCTGACATCGGCCCCTCGTTCCTGCGCATCCCTCAAATTCAGGATGACCATACGGGAATCTTCAACCCAGCAATCCGAATATTCAAACCCCTTTCGGAATTCTTCCTTGAGCGGATTTCCTGCGGGTTCGCTTTTCAAATCGAGCGTCTTGGTACCAGGTAATAGTTTCCGTCCTCCCAGATTGTCATAAAGAAACAGACCCAGCCTTAATAGCCATGCTGGCCGAAGTCCTGAATGATAGGGCAATATGAACCGCAACGGCCAGATGATATGCGGCGCCATCTGCCACAGCACTTCGCGTTCCATCAGTGATTCACGAACAAGCCGAAATTCATAATGTTCGAGATATCGCAAACCGCCATGAACGAGTTTCGTCGAGGCAGAAGAGGTTCCCCCACCGAAATCTCCGGCATCACAAAGGCAGACGGAATATCCCCTGCCGGCCGCGTCTCGTGCGATTCCTGCGCCATTGATGCCACCGCCAACGACCATGATGTCAAAATGGTCAACGGTTTCCTTTGGCTGGGTCGCAGGTTTCTTTGCCATTACTCGACGCTCGCAAATTCACGTTGATCGCTCACGATCAATTCAACATCTGAGGCAAGACACAACTCTTGAATATCATCGCTTGGCGGCGCATCGGTCACGAAAATATCCATTTCAGAGATGTGACCAATCTGTACTGGTGCCCTTCTTTCAAATTTGGATGCATCGGCAACCAGTATTTTCTGACGCGCCTGGCTCAGAATTGCCTGTGCAACTCGTACTTCACGGTAATCAAAGTCGAGCAGAGCACCTTCCCCATCGATTGCAGACGCACCGATAACCGCATAGTCGACCTTGAATTGCTTGATGAGATCCACCGCCGCGGCACCCACGATGCCGCCATCGCTCTTGCGTACCATCCCGCCCGATACGACAAGGTCCACATCAGGTGCCTCCGAAAGGATCATTGCGACATTCAGATTGTTGGTAATCACCATCAGCCCCTTGTGACGGCGCAAGCTATGAGCCACAGCCTCTGTGGTGGTTCCGATATTCAATATAAGGGAGGCGTTCTCAGGAATGAGCTGGGCGACAGTTTGTGCAATACGCGCTTTTCCTTCAGCAGCTATCTCACGTCTCGCACGATAGGCAAGATTAACCGTATTGCTTGGAAACACGGCGCCACCATGCACCCGGTGCAGCCGTTCCATGTCACATAAATCGTTCAGATCCTTGCGGATCGTCTGCGGGGTTACTCCAAATCTGCGCGACAGGGATTCGACATCAACCCGGCCTTCACTCCGCGCAATGTCAAGAATATCCGTCTGCCGAGGCGGCAACGCCTGCATGATCATCTCCTCCGATCACTTTCGGAATAATTACGAACCGAAAACAAAAAAATCAATAGCGAACCTATTGACTTTCGTTTTTTTTCGTATTTTTCTGTCTGTGGTTCAAAATGGATCACCCCTGACCTATTCTTGAATCCAAATTATCCTGGAGGAGAACGTATGAAAAAGTTGCTTTTAGCTTCGGCTGCTGCCGTCGCTTTGAACATGGCTTGCATGCCGGCTTTCGCTGGCATGGCAGAAGCGGAAAAGTGGGTGAATGATGAATTCCAGCCTTCCGTGCTCACAAAAGATGAGCAGATGCAGGAGATGGAATGGTTCATCAATGCCGCAAAACCTTTTGCTGGCATGGAGATCAATGTCCTTTCGGAAGGCATTCCGACTCACAGCTATGAATCCGAAACCCTTACTAAGGCATTTGAGGAAATCACCGGCATCAAGGTCAATCACCAGATCCTTGGTGAAGGTGAAGTCGTTCAGGCGGTTCAAACCCAAATGCAGACCGGAAGAAATCTGTATGACGCCTATGTCAACGATTCCGATCTGATTGGAACCCATTCACGCCTGCAACTTGCCCGAAACTTGACAGACTGGATGGCGGGTGAAGGCAAGGATGTCACAAATCCGATGCTCGACCTTGCCGACTTCATGGGCACGTCATTCACCACCGGTCCGGATGGTGACCTCTATCAGTTGCCCGATCAGCAATTCGCCAACCTCTACTGGTTCCGCAAGGACTGGTTCGATCGCGAAGACCTGAAAAAACAATTCAAGGATAAATACGGATATGAACTGGGCGTACCGGTCAACTGGTCAGCCTATGAAGATATCGCTGAATTCTTCTCAAAAGACGTCAAGGAGATCGATGGCACGACTATCTATGGTCATATGGACTATGGAAAGCGCGCTCCTGACCTTGGATGGCGCATGACTGATGCCTGGCTTTCAATGGCTGGCACAGGGAGCCAGGGCGAACCAAATGGCATACCGATTGACGAATGGGGCATCCGCATGGAAGCCGGTTCGTGTAATCCTCAGGGCGCGAGCGTTTCACGTGGCGGGGAAGCCAATGGGCCTGCTTCAGTCTACGCTATTCGCAAGTGGGATGAATGGCTCCGCAATTATGCGCCTCCCGGTGCAGCGGATTACGACTTCTATCAGTCCTTGCCAGCACTTGCCCAAGGCAATGTTGCTCAGCAGATTTTCTGGTACACTGCCTTCACCGCAACCATGGTTGCACCCAAATCCGAAGGTAATAATACGGTCGATGATGATGGAAATCCGCTATGGCGGATGGCACCATCACCCCATGGCCCATACTGGAAAGAGGGACAAAAGGTCGGCTATCAGGACGTGGGATCATGGACCATCCTTAAATCTACACCCGATGACCGCGCCAAGGCCGCTTGGCTTTATGCCCAGTTTGCAGTCTCCAAGACTGTCGATGTGAAAAAGTCTCAGGTGGGTTTGACCTTCATCCGCGATTCAACGGTTAATCATCAAAGCTTTACCGATCGTGCACCAAAATTGGGCGGTCTGGTCGAGTTCTATCGTTCGCCTGACCGCGTACGTTGGTCGCCAACAGGCATTAACGTTCCCGACTATCCGAAACTGGCACAGATCTGGTGGCAGCAGATTGGTGACGTGAACTCAGGCGCCTTTACGCCTCAAGAGGCTATGGATCGCCTCGCTGAGGAGATGGACATTACAATGGCCCGTATGCAACGCGCAGACGAAGCCGGTAATGTCTATGGTGGATGTGGACCGCGCCTCAACGAGCCGAAGGATCCTTCCGAATGGCTCGGAAAGCCTGACGGCCCGAAAGCCAAGCTGGACAATGAGAAGCCTCAGGGCGAGACCGTCAACTATGACGATCTGATTGCCAGCTGGAAGCTGTAGGATCGCTTCGATCTAACAATATAAATCGTCCCGGCGCCCTGATAAAACGGCGCCGGGGCTGTTCCCTTGAGTACAGATAGCTGACACAGAAATCCCATTCCCGGAGATACGGAAGTGCTTGAACTCAAACAGGTCGTGAAAAAGGTGGGCGCAGAGACGCATATCTACTCCGCCAATCTCACGCTGGAACCTGGAAGTTTCAATATATTGCTGGGCACGACCCTGGCCGGGAAAACCACCCTGATGCAATTGATGGCCGGTCTGGAGAAGCCGACCTCCGGCGAAATCTGGTTCAACGGTGAAAACGTGACCGGTATGGCAGTACAGAAACGCAACGTTTCCATGGTCTACCAGCAATTCATCAACTATCCGAACATGACGGTCTTTGAAAACATCGCCTCGCCGCTCCGGGTCTCCAGAATAAGCGAGGATCTCGTCAAGAAGCGTGTTGGTGATATGGCCGAACTGATGAAGATTTCAGCCATGCTGGATCGTCATCCCTCAGAATTATCCGGCGGACAACAGCAGCGAACCGCCATGGCAAGAGCCATGGTCAAGGATTCCGACTTGATTTTGCTCGACGAACCGCTTGCAAACCTGGATTTCAAGCTGCGCGAGGAATTGCGCGATGAATTGCCCAGGATCTTCAATGAACGAAATTGTATTGTCGGCTACGCAACGACCGAACCAACGGAAGCGCTGCTATTTGGTGGCCGTACAGCCGCTCTGCATGAAGGTCATGTGGTGGATTTCGGACCGACTGGCGAAATCTATCGGCATCCATCCAGCCTACTGAGCGCCCAGGTTTTTTCCGAACCACCGATCAACACCGCGCAGGTAACCAAATCGGGTGATCGGATAATCCTCAATGAAAAGGTCAGCTGGAAAGCGGACAAGGCGCTACCCGATGGCAAATACACAATTGGCATACGGGCGCATCATGTCCTGCCCAAGAAGGAAAACAAGGACGCTGTCGCAATTGATGGCACGGTCCAGGTAGCCGAACTCAGCGGATCAGAAAGCATGATCCATTTTGACGCCTATGGCGAATCCTGGGTTTCGCTTTCGCACGGTGTCCATCCCTTCGAATCCGGACAGGAAGCGACGCTCTACGCCGATGTCTCGAGAAGTTTTTACTTCGACCAGTCGGGAAAAATGATGAATTTGAAGGCTGGGGGTGCGTAAATCGACATGGCCAAGATCACACTTTCCCACCTGAAGCACAGCTACTACCCCAACCCCACCAAGAGTGAGGATTGGGCTCTGAAGGAATTGAATCTCGAATGGGATGACGGCGGCGCCTATGCGCTTCTTGGACCGTCGGGTTGCGGCAAGACCACGCTGCTCAACATCATTTCGGGCCTGCTCATCCCGTCACACGGCAACGTGATATTTGACGAGGAAGACGTCACCGACTTGCCGCCGGAAGAACGCCACATCGCTCAGGTTTTCCAGTTCCCCGTCGTCTACGACACGATGACGGTCTACGACAACCTGGCCTTCCCGCTGAGAAATCGCGGCATTGACGAGGAAACCGTCAAATCACGCGTCACCGAAATTGCAGAAATGACCGACCTGACCGCGATGCTCGATAGGCGAGCGTCAGGCCTCACTGCCGATGGCAAGCAGAAAATATCACTGGGTCGTGGCCTGGTCAGAAACGACGTCAACGCAATCCTGTTCGACGAACCGCTGACCGTTATCGACCCGCATCTCAAATTTCAATTGCGCTCCAAGCTCAAGGAGCTGCATCAGCGTATTCAAAATACCATGATCTACGTCACGCACGACCAGACGGAGGCGCTGACATTTGCCGACAAGGTTGTCGTCATGAATGTTGGTGAGGTTGTTCAGATCGGCACGCCGGAGGAACTGTTTGAAACCCCGCAACATACCTTTGTCGGGCATTTCATCGGCTCGCCGGGCATGAACGTGCTCCCCTGTGAAATCAAGAATGGGGCAGCGTTTCTGAACGGTTCAAAAATCACCACCACCAACAAGGCGCCCAAGGACATCAAGAAAGCCGAGATCGGCGTTCGGCCTGAATATGTCACCTTTTCCGATAAGGGCATCGATGCCGATATCGTCAAGGTCTCAGATGCCGGTCGTTTCAATATCGTTGACACGATGTGCGCCGGACAATCCGTAAAACTGCTTGTTCAGGAAGGTGCTTCGATACCAACCGGTTCAGCAAAACTGGCCTTTGCGCCTAACAGCACCCGCATCTACAGCGATGGCTGGCTGGTCGGAGAAGGAGGCGCAAAATGAACAAGACCGTCAACCAGAAGGCCTGGTTCTTCGTCCTCCCCGTTTTGCTCCTGGTCGCATTCAACGCGATCGTTCCGCTGATGACGGTGGTAAACTACTCCGTTCAGGAAACTTTCGGCGACAACGTGTTTTTCTGGTCGGGAATTTCTTGGTTTGAGCAAGTCCTGAAATCAAGCCGCTTCCACGAGGCACTAGGCAGGCAGCTATTCTTCACCTTTACGATCCTGGCAATCGAGGTCCCGCTTGGCGTGATCATTGCTTTGGCAATGCCCCGCAAAGGGCCCTGGGTATCGGTTTGTCTTGTTCTGATGGCAATGCCGCTCCTGATTCCCTGGAATGTCGTGGGCGCCATGTGGAACATTTTCGGCCTTCCCGAAATCGGCTTGCTTGGCAAGACCCTCAATACACTGGGATTTGACTATAATTATACACGCCAACCGGGAGCCGCCTGGTTCACGCTGATCCTGATGGATGTCTGGCACTGGACCTCGCTCGTCGTCCTGCTGGCATATGCGGGTCTGGTGTCGATCCCGGATGCCTATTATCAGGCTGCCAAGATTGACGGCGCCAGTTCCTGGTCGATTTTCAGATATATTCAGCTTCCGAAGATGAAGCGCGTCCTGACGATCGCAATCCTGCTGCGCTTCATGGATTCGTTCAACATTTACACCGAACCGTCCGTCTTGACCGGCGGCGGCCCCGGAAACTCGACAACGCTGCTTTCGATTGATCTTGTAAAGATCGCGCTTGGCCAATTCGACCTTGGTCCGGCTGCAGCAATGTCGCTGATCTACTTCCTCGTTATCCTGCTGATGAGCTGGATCTTCTACACTGTCATGACCCGAAATGAGGACCAATGATGAAACGCGCATCCTGGCTCATTCCCACCATCTACATCATCTTCCTGATGCTGCCGATCTATTGGCTGGTTTCCATGTCGTTCAAGACGACAAACGAAATCCTGGGGTCCTTTACGCTCTGGCCGCAAAACTTCACGCTGGACAATTACCGGGTCATTTTCACCGATCCGAGCTGGTACATGGGTTATGTTAATTCCATTATCTATGTCTGCATCAACACCGTCTTGTCGGTGTCGGTCGCCTTGCCGGCAGCCTATGCGTTTTCGCGCTACCGCTTTCTGGGCGACAAGCACCTGTTCTTCTGGCTGCTGACAAACCGGATGGCCCCGGCTGCAGTGTTTGCCCTGCCCTTCTTCCAGCTCTATTCGGCAATCGGCATCTTTGACACGCACCTCGCCGTAGCCCTTGCGCACACGCTTTTCAACATTCCGCTGGCGGTCTGGATCCTGGAGGGGTTCATGTCGGGCGTTCCCAAACAACTTGATGAAACGGCCTATGTCGACGGCTATTCGTTCCCGGCATTTTTCATCAAGATATTCATTCCCACGATCGCAGCCGGTATCGGCGTTGCGGCCTTCTTTTGCTTTATGTTCTCATGGGTTGAATTGCTGCTCGCAAAAACGCTGACCGCAGTTGCCGCCAAGCCGATTGCAGCTACCATGACAAAGACTGCCTCGTCTTCCGGTTATGAATTGGGACTGTTGGCAGCCGCCGGAACCTTGACAATCATCCCCGGCGCAATCGTGATCTATTTTGTCCGGAACTACATCGCCAAGGGCTTTGCCCTGGGAAGGGTCTGAGGAGAACAAGATGGAAGACGCAGCACTCTTCAGCTTTCAGTGGTGGACCGAACCCCTCGGCACATGGATGGCTTGGACCAGGGCAACGATTGCCTTCTTCACCTTCATCCTGGCCTGCATAACCGCAATGGGAATTTGGGAATATTATAGCCCGGGCGGCAGTCCGCGGCGCGGCGTATTCGCGCTGGATACTACACGCGGTGACCGGCTGTTTATTTCGCTTCTCGGCAGCGCTTTCATCTTCATCGCATGGCTGTTCTTTGTCGGACCGCCACTTTGGTGGCCACTGCTGATTTGCATGGTCTGGGCAGTGTTTGTTTTTCGCTACGTCTAAAGGAAATGGCCGCATCAGCGATGCGGCCATGAATTGTCGAATACCTGCTCCTAGACGCTGAAGCAGACATATTTCATTTCCAGATATTCATCGAGCCCATACTTCGAGCCCTCACGTCCCAGTCCGGAAGATTTCACCCCGCCAAATGGTGCTTCGGCAGTCGAGACCAGGCCGGTATTGACCCCGACCATGCCATATTCCAATTCCTCGGCAACATGCCAGACCCGGCTGAGATCATTGCTGTAGAAATAGGAGGCAAGGCCAAATTCGGTATCATTGGCGAGTTCGATTGCCTCCTCATCGGTGTCAAACGGGATCAACGGCGCCAGCGGCCCGAAAGTCTCTTCCTTGATGATTTTCATGCCACTTTTTACGCCGGTGATCACCGTGGGCTGAAAAAACAGACCACCAAGGTCAGATCGACCACCACCGGTCAGCACATTTGCGCCTTTCGAAACGGCATCTTCGAGATGATCTTCGACCTTGGCCAATCCCTCTTCATCGATCAACGGTCCGATATTGTTGCCGTCAACCATGCCATCACCGACCTTGAGTTTGGACGTCGCCTTGGCCAGTTTCTCCGCAAACGCATCGTAAACGCCCTTCTGCACATAGATCCGGTTGGCACAGACGCAGGTTTGTCCGGAATTGCGGTATTTGGCGATGATCGCGCCTTCTACCGCCTTGTCGAGATCCGCATCGTCAAACACGATGAATGGCGCATTGCCGCCCAGTTCCAGCGACAATTTCTTGATGTCATGGGCACATTGCCGGATCAGTATCCGGCCAACTTCGGTGGATCCGGTAAAGGTCAGTTTCCTGACCTTCGGATTGGCACAAAGCTCCTGACCCATGCCGACATAATCAAGCCCAGGAACAATACTCAAAATACCCTTGGGCAATCCTGCCCGCTCAGCCAGGACAGCCAATGCCAAGGCTGACAATGGTGTCTTCTCGGCAGGACGCCCAACGAAACTACACCCCGAGGCAAGCGCCGGCGCAACTTTTCGCGCAATCATTGCGTTGGGGAAGTTCCACGGCGTAATCGAGCCGACAACACCTACCGGCTGCCTGAGCACCAACAATCGTTTGTCTTCCTGATGACCCGGAATAATGTCTCCATATACACGCCGCGCCTCCTCGGCAAACCATTGGATAAAGCTCGCGCCATAGGCGATTTCACCGCGCGCTTCCGCAAGCGGCTTGCCCATTTCAGCCGTCAGAATGAGAGCAAGATCTTCCTGATTATCCAGCGTCAATTGCTGCCACTTCAGTAGCAGGGTACATCTTTCTTTGGCCGTTTTGGCTGCCCAGGCCTTTTGCGCATCATAGGCTGCATCAATTGCGCGGGTGACATCGCCAGCCTCCATGTCCGCAACCTCCGCAACTGTCTCACCAGTCGCGGGATTGGTTATCGGTGAGGTCTTCTTTCCCTTTACCCATTCGCCGCCAATAAAGGCGCGCGTTTCGAGCAGGCTCGGGTCTTTCAGATCAAGTTTCATTCTGCTTCCTCAATAGGCTGAATTGTAAATTGCAAGCGCGTCGATTTCGGTAATCTCGCGCGGGTTATTGACCAGCAATCTGGTCTGGTTCATCGCATCGCTGGCCAGGGCCGGCAAGTTGTCTCGGGGAATATTCATCTCCCGCAGGGATTGTTGCAGCCCGCAGGCCGTGGAGAGTTCCGCAAGCTTCTCGCAAAATGCCTCTGCCCTATCCTGCCCCTGCAACCCAACCAGTTCTGGAAAGGCGAAGGGTGCAATCTCTGCATAGGGTTCGGGCGCTGTCTTCGAATTGAACCGCAAGACATGCGGCAACACCAACGCATTGGAAAGACCATGTGGGATCTTGAAGTGTCCGCCGAGTGGATAGGCAAGTGCATGGACGGCAGCGACCGGAGAATTCGCAAAAGACTGCCCGGCAAACATTGATCCCAGAAGCATCTGGGAACGTGCCGTCAATACATCACCACTTTCCACTGCCGTCAGAAGAGACCGGCTGATAAGCGCCAATGCATTCCGTGCCAGCATCTGGGACATTGGATTATTGTTGGGGCTTGCCGATGCATAGGCTTCAATTGCATGTACCATCGCATCAATGCCGGTGGCCGCCGTGATATCGGGAGGCAAGCCAATCGTTAGTTCAGGATCCAGGAGCGCCACGTCGGGCAGGATAACGGGTGATACCACGCCCATCTTTTCCTTTTCCCCGGTCGTCACAATTGAAACCGGCGTGACTTCAGAACCGGTTCCCGCCGTTGTAGGAACAAGGACCAGTGGCAGGCGTGGTCCTTTTGCGTTTCCGACACCGTATATATCCTTCAGGGTTTCGGTTCCCGCTGACAACAGAGCCACCAGTTTTGCCACGTCGAGCGAGGACCCGCCGCCCAAACCGATGATCCCTTCGACGCCGGCATCCTTTGCAATTTTCGTAGCTTCCAGAATGACCGCTTCGGGCGGATCCGCGATAACCTCACTGTATAAAGTCACCTGGATGTCTGCTTCTTTGAGAAACGTCATTGCCCGATCGGCAATACCACTCTCAACAATACCAGCATCGGTAACAAACATTACCTTCTTGCCAATTTCCGTTCTCGCCAGAGTGCCGATTTCAGAAAGGGCACCGGCACCGAAACGGATACTCTTTGACGTATTGAAAACGAAGGGATTCATCTGGGTTCCTCATTCAATGCATGTAACCATGCAAGAACATCGGTGGTCGCTTTGGAAATAACCTTCGCATGTCAGGTTGGCATTAAGCCGTGATCGGCAAGCCATGCCTGCTGCTCGAAGAGACATTCCACAGTTATTTAGACGGGATAATCAGGGAAATACAGTGCCAAATTGTCAAACTGCACTACGGTACGGCCAATTCTGCCCGGCCTTGTCGACACTCTCGACCTTCAGCATTCGCTACTGATTAGAAGACATACTCCGCACCAAGCAGTTCCTTGGAGCGCCAACGCACCCTGGCTCTGATCGGACTGTCGAAGTGTTTGCAGTCGACTTCAAATTCATTCGGCAACCAGGTGTCGGATTCAATGAAGGCCCTGAAGCCGGAGACCGACATGTCCTTGATAACACAATCCGTTATAAAGACCCCATTAAAGGTAATACGTCCCGAAAGACGACAACTCACGCGTTCATCTGCGCGATTATCACCCATATATCTTTTTACAAACAACGTTCGGGGCACTTGGGCAGCTCCCTTGAGGAACGAACAGATTTTCACTAAGAGCCGCGCGGTCAGACGGAATCCGATTTGACGCATTGCGGGCCAATTTTTGCGGGCAAAGACCACACAATTATCAAATAGAATATTGCTATTAAGATTTGGTTAGCATTTATTCTACCAGTTCCACCGAGAGTGGATGGATTGACCCCAAGCAGCACTAATTCGGTAACCGTCAGGAGAAGCTGAGATGGCAGCAATACCACCGATCTGTGATTTTGGATGGCAGGCAATAGATGCAACCCTACCCGGCACCGATGGCAAGGATCATTCGATTCTTGATCATGCGGGTCCCAACGGCCTGGTTGTCGTCTTCATCTGCAATCATTGCCCTTATGTGAAGGCGATTATTGACCGGATCGTACGCGATGCGAAAGATTTGGCTGAACTTGGCGTGGGTTTCGTGGCTGTTTGCTCCAACGATGCTGATGATTATCCCGAAGATTCATTTCCCAATATGAAGCTGTTTGCAGAAACAAACGGCTTTTCTTTTCCCTATCTGCAGGATGAGGACCAATCAGTAGCCAAGGCATACGACGCCGTTTGCACACCGGATTTCTACGGCTTCAACAACAAGATGGAACTGCAATATCGTGGCCGCCTGGACGCTTCCCGCGGTCAGCCTGGGCCTGCCGATCTGCCACGTGACCTGTTTGATGCAATGAAACAGGTCGCAGAAACCGGGAACGGACCCGAAGACCAGATCGCATCCATGGGATGTTCGATCAAATGGAAGTAATCAGCCTGAAATTGGCATAAGAAAATCAGGCAGTAGCACGGATCGCATTTTTGCGGGGCATCCAGGTCTCAATCTTGTCCACCAATCGGTCCGGGGATACCGGCTTGGACAGATAATCGTCCATGCCTGCCTCAATGCATTTTTCCAGATCCCCCTTGATGGCATGTGCCGTAACACCAATGATCGGCGTATGATATTCCGTCTCTCGTTCGAGATTTCGGATTTTTGTCGTTGCTTCCAGCCCATTCACAATAGGCATTGAAACATCCATCAATATCAATCCGGGTCTCGACTCGCGGTAGAGGGTAAGCCCTTCATCGCCGTTATTGGCAATCTCGAAACTGTAGTCGGTGGACTCCAGTATTTGTCTGAAGACCATTTGATTGACCTCATTATCTTCGCAAACCAGGATGTCGACCGTCCACGATTGCTCATCACCCGACGACGAAACCGAACCATGCTTGCTATCGGAGATCTCCGCTGTTGCTGTTGGATCTACCTGTGTCTCTCCTTCAGGATCATATGTGCGGACAGGCCCCGACCCAGTCTCTTCAGCATTTTGCGCGCCAGCTGCCATCTGACGCGCCATATCGACGCCGCTCGCAAGCCCGTCGCGCGCTTTCCTTGCATGCTCCTCATTCAGCACCGAAACAATCATCTCCAGGAGTTTTTGCGAGCGCGCCGGCTTGGTCAGTTGTCCCTGTATACCAAGCAGGGAAAACGCCCGCCCGTCTTCCATGTGATCAACAGAAGTCAGCATGATGATCGGGATGTTTGCATATTCAGAATTTGACCGCATCTCGCGCGCCAATTCAGCCCCATTCATCTCGGGCATGTGGTAGTCGAGGATGACGCAGTCGACGGCCATGTCGTGGGAGATGGCGGCTTTGAGGATCTCGATTGCCTCGGCGCCGGAT
>JANQQM010000038.1 GCA_028289365.1 Salaquimonas sp.
CCATGCCTGATGTGCATTCAGACACAAAGAATGCACATCTTGGGTTTTTTGGTGAAAAATGTTCACAGACGGCGTTTTGCCTGTTCGGCCAGAAGGCTCAAAACTTCCTCTGTACTGGCTTCCCGGCTTATCGCGTCGATCATCATGGCCGCCTGGGTTTGCGGTGCCAATCCGCCCACAGGCGGGTCGGTATCCAGATTTGTCGGGAAGGAATAGCCATAGGAGCAGGCACCGATTGCGGCCAGAATTTCGGCGAAACTCATGGTTTCGTCCTTCTTCCGGCGCAGCAGAACAGGATAGATCAGGCCGCTCATTTTGGTGCGGTCCATGGTTTCCATCGCCACGCCAAACGCAGAGGAAATCTGCAACAGATTGGCCATGCGAAAAATGTCCTTGGAGTAGTTTTCGCCCGCCCCGTGCATCAAGGCCGGATTGAAGAAGAGCGTGTCGCCCTCCTCTAACGGCAGTTGGACATGATGCTGCGCGAAGTAGTCCTGAAATTCCGGGCGGCCAAATGCCAGATAACCTTCAAAGTAGGATTGGGAGAACGGGAGCAACATGGTCGGCCCGCTTTCGATCGGCATGTCGCAATGGGCAACCGCCCCTTGCAAGGTCAGGACGGGCGAGATTGCATGAATGTGGGAGGGATAGCGTGCAATCTGATCTGGCTGGAGAAAACCCAGATGATAGTCGCGATGCGGTGCCTGTGCGCCGCCGCCGGGATTTACGCGATTGACCTGCGCAGTCATCTGATAGCCGGGGCCAAGCCATGCTTCGCAAACCATGGCAAGGACGATATTATCATAATAGGCGACAAAATTTTCCGGATCCGCCAGGCAGTGCTTTTCCAGTGCGTTCCAGATCCGGTCATTTGCGCCAGGTTTGGCGAAATGGTCGCCGCCACCTTCGCTGGTGTCGCGCTGCTTTTGAATGATTTCGTCAAACAGTTCGGTGGCGCGGTCCAGCGGTGCGGCATCTGCATAGGTATTGCGAATGACGATGACACCGGGCCCGGTGCCGAGCGAGGTTGCCCATTCCGCCATCAAATCCTTACGGGAGTGTTCGTCCGCGGCTGCCTTGCGCGCGGCATCGCCTTCATAGATCGGGATGTTCTTTTCAATCGAGGACGCCAGCGGGTAATGCTCGGGTTTCGTTTTCTGCTCGACACATTGCGTGAACGCATCAAAATCGCCCGCATCTGCACCCATCCAGACCGTCGATGTCGTATTGCTCATGACACCATTCATAGCAAGCTCCTTTGTCTATTGGTTGGGTAAAGGCTTGAACGCCTGGATTACTTTTCTTGCCGCTTCATAAACCGGCTCGTGGGTTTCCTTGAGAATAGCAACGCGATCAAACCGCTTCGGGTCCCGATTGACAGCCTCGCGTAACGCGGTGCCGAATGCCATGCGCAGCTCGGTTCCAATATTGAATTTACAAACACTGGTAGTCTGCGCAAGCTTGGTTCGCATCCCAACAGGCACACCGGATCCGCCGTGAATGACGAGCGGGATGTCGGTTAGTTCTTCGATCGCACGCACTGCATCTACATCAATTTCAGCTTGTTTTTCCTGCTGCAGGTGTACATTGCCAACGGATACAGCCATTGCATCCACACCTGATTGCGTGGCGAATTTTTGGGCCTCTTCCGGATCGGTGACCGCGGAACTCTCGCCATCGGCATAACCAACGAAGCCAATTTCGCCTTCTGTCGAGATATTTGCGCGGTTCGCCATCTCGACGATGGCCGCTGTTTCCTCGATGTTTTGGTCTAGCGGTTTACGCGAACCGTCATACATGACGGACGAAAACCCGCTATCGATGGCAATGTGGCAATCTTCCGCCGTATAGCCATGATCGAGATGAGCCACGACGGGTATGGATGCTGTCTCGCCGAGCGTTCTGAACATAGCGCCTAGAACGGGCAGTGGCGTGTGTTCCCGGCAGCCAGGTCCAGCCTGCAGGATGACCGGGAAATTCTCGGCTTCACCGGCAGCAACATAGGCCCTGGCATCTTCCCAGCCCAGCACGACCATGCCGCCTATGGCATACTTGCCTTCAAGTGCGGGTTGCAGCACTTCGGCGAGCGTTGCAATCGTCATTTAAATTTCGCGATCATATCTTTGATGCCGGGAATGGTCTCGATCTGGTAGGCATGTTCGGGCTGAAAGAACTGCACCAGGCTGCGCTGGCTGAGACCGCCTAAAATCGTGAAATAATACATCTCGTATCCGGGAAGCACCGAACAGGGATGGTAGCCCTTGTCGATGCAAATGGTCGAGCCATCGACGATATGATAGGCATCACCGGCTTTGCCCTCTTCTCTCTGAAGCATCTGCAATCCCGAACCGTGCTTCGGTCGAAACCTGAAATTATAGGTCTCATCGTGACGGGTTTCGTCGGGTAGCCTGTCAGTATCGTGTTTGTGGCTTGGAAAACCGGACCAGCCCCCCTGCCCGACCGTGTAGAGTTCCGAAACAAGCAGCCTGCCCACCCTGTCGTGCTGCCTTTGGCCGAGGATGTGCTTGATCTTGCGATGGGTCTTGGTGTCGTCAGAGCCGTATTGAACGAGATCGAGTTCATCGTTTCGGACAGCAAACGGCTCCAGGGTCTCGTCGTATTTGGCACCGGCGACGAAGACTTCCGCCTCATCCGAAACACATACCATCTGCGCCTTTGCACCCGAGGGAACATAGACGCCTTCGGGTTCGCCGTCCCAGACATCCACGCCTCGTCCACCGATGTTTTCAGCCGAAAAACCTTCAACCGTGACATCGACAGAACCGGTGGCCGGGACGATGCAGGTTTCGTAGCCAGGAACCTGATATTCGAACGCCTGGTCCTTTATCAGTTTGACAATGTTGAAATAGTTGAGAGGAACGCAGCTGTCATTTACGTCGACGATCGGTTTGTTGTGATTATCAAAGGGGGCAATGTGCATTGGTGCTCCATTCATTCCTTGTGAAAGCCCTACGGCTTTAGCTTGTTTTTATCCTGCCACCGAGTTTTCATTTTCTGCGAGAAACTGATCCAGCTCTTCCGATGTCGGCATAGCCGGTGCGCATCCCACCCTGCCGACGACAATCGCCGCGCTGGCAGAACCGCGGCGGACGCTTTGTGAAACGCTCATTCCGGCTGCAAGGGAGGCAATGAAGCCGCCCATGAACGCATCCCCCGCGCCGGTAGGTTTGAGCGGTTTTGCCGGGAAAATACCGGTTTCGAATTCAATGCCGTCTGCGAAGGTGATCGATCCCTTCTCACCCATCTTGTAGACGACGATCTGGGCCGTAGAATTGGCGAGCTGACGGGCCTTGGCCAATCCTTTTTCGTAGTCGCCCGCCATGAACCCGAATTCCACATCATTACCGATTACAATGTCGCATAGCTCAGCTGCCCTGCTGTAGACTTCTGACGCTATTTCGGCTGATGGCCAGGAATAAGGTCTGTAATCCACGTCGAAGATCACCGGCAATCCGCTTTCCTTCGCCAATTCCATCGATTTGAACGCCGCAGATCGTGACGGTTCAGCGGCAAACACGGTTCCGGTTGTGATGAATGCGCCATAATCTGCGTAATTCACCGCCTCGACATCTGCATCTGTCATCTCGAAATCGGCCGCACCGTTGCGATAGATAACGGATTGATGATCCTCAACACGACTTTCAACCACAGCCAGCGAGTTACGTGCTTCGCCACCTGCCGATCTGACATGTTTTCTTCCGATTGAGTAGTGATCGAGTTGATTTAAACAATACCGCCCAATTGCGTCATCCGAAACGCAGGTTACCAACGATGCAGAACCACCAAATCTGGTAATTGCCGCAGAGATATTTGCCGAAGAACCGCCAAGACAGGATACGAAATGTGTCGCGTCTTCCGTGCGGGTGCCAGGAGGGTCAGGATAAAAATCCATGCCGGCGCGTCCTACCACAACGAAACTATTTTGCCGGATACGAGACAGATCCATCATGCGGCCCCATTTTAAAAAATTCTCAATTAATCGTGCCGCAAGCAAAAACGGCGATTGTCTGAATTGGATTTTTAGGATACTCATTTTGCAACCGGTTGCAAAGCTTTTTTGGATTATTGATCATGACGCGTGAAATTGGCATTGGAATCATTGGCGGCGGCTATATGGGAAAAGCGCATTCGGCTGCGATGAGTGCCGTTGGCGCTGTTTTCAACACCCTGCTGCGACCGCGCCTTGAAATGATCTGCGCAACCAGCATGGAAAATGCCGAAAAATACCGAAAGGCTTACGGGTTCAATCGCGCCACCGGAGACTGGCGCGAATTGGTGAATGACCCGGCAGTGGATGCAATTGTAATTGCATCGACGCCCGACACCCATCGCGAAATCGCAGAAACCGCCTTTGCGCTCGGAAAACCGGTATTGTGCGAAAAACCGTTGGGCAGGGATGTTGCTGATGCCACAGCGATGACGGAGGCGGCAGAAAAATCCGGTGTGACGAATATGGTCGGGTTCAACTACATCTGCACACCTGCAACCCAGTTTGCAAGAAAGCTGATTTCTGAAGGCGAAATCGGATCCGTCACCTGGTTTCGCGGCGAACACACCGAAGATTTCCTGGCCGATCCCGATTTGCCCGCTAACTGGCGGACGCGTGCGCTTTCGAGCGGGACCATGGGCGACCTTGCCCCACACATGATCCAGGCAGCGCTGACACTTGCCGGCCCGATTACCAGTCTCAACGGCATGGCAGAGACAGTGCACAAGAAACGCGAAGGCCCCGACGGCGTCGAGGATGTCATCAACGATGATCAGGCCCAATTCATGTGCCGGTTCGAAAATGGTGCGATGGGCAATCTACACTTCAGCCGCGTCTCGACCGGCAGAAAGATGGGATATATTTACGAGGTTGCCGGCACGAAGGGTGCAATTAGGTTTGATCAGGAAGACCAGAATGCGCTCTGGCTCTACAAGACCGATGATGCGCCAGAAATCAGGGGTTTCAGGAAAATACTGACGGGACCGGACCACCCAGACTACCTGCCATTTTGCCAGGGACCTGGTCATGGTACCGGCTATCAGGACCAGATCATCATCGAGGCAGCGCATTTTCTCGAAGCGATCGCCAACAAGGAACCCGCCTGGCCAGGTTTTCGCATGGGTCTTGAGGTAAACCAAATTGTGGAGGCCGCCCGCCGGTCATTTGAAAGTGGTAAATGGGTCGATATTTAAGGGCGCTACAGTGACGGCGGACGGCTTTCGCCGAGCACACTTACATTGCCAGAAACATTGAATTCCTGCCGGTAAGTAGTCCGGTCAAGACAGATCGAGGTTGGTCATGAAGAGACTTAGTTGGGGTATGATTGGTGGCGGCAAGGGCAGCCAGATTGGACCGGCGCATCGTCTAGGTGCCGGGCTTGACGGCGAGTTTGATTTCGTTGCCGGTGCTCTTGATCATAATCCGGAAGCAGGCCGCAGTTTTGCCCTGGAATTGGGAATAGCCAGCGACCGCGCCTATGGCGACTGGCAGGAAATGCTGGAAAAGGAGAAAGAGCGCGACGACCGGATAGACCTGGTAACGGTCGCGACGCCAAATTCCACCCATCACGAGATCACTAAGGCGTTCCTTGAAAACGGGTTCAATGTGCTTTGCGAAAAGCCAATGACGATGACCGTCGAGGAGGGTGAAGAGATTGTCAAAATTGCGGAACAATCGGGTCTGATCTGCGCGGTCAATTACGGCTATTCGGGTTATTCGCTCGTCCGGCATATGCGGGCAATGGTGGAGCGCGGCGATCTTGGAAAGATCCGGCTCGTCGTCGCCGAATTTGCCCATGGCCACCATGCCAATGCGGCTGATGCCGACAATCCCCGCGTCCGATGGCGGTATGATCCCGCGCAGGCGGGTGTTTCCGCGCAATTTGCCGATTGTGGTATCCATGCAATGCATCTGGCCAGCTTCGTTACGATGCAAGAAGTCGAAACGCTTTCTGCGGATTTTGCCTCCTGTATAGCCTCGCGCGAACTGGAAGATGATGCTTCAGTCAACTTCCGCATGGATGGCGGTACGGTCGGCAGGCTCTGGACATCCTCGGTTGCAATTGGGCGCCAGCATGGTCTCACACTCCAAGTGTTTGGCGAAAAAGGCGGTTTGCAATGGTCGCAGGAGCAGCCCAACCAACTTTATTGGACGCCGGTAAGCGGGCGCACCAGCATTATCGAACGTGGTGAGGGAAACCTGTCGCCTGAAGCCGATCGCACTTCTCGAGTGACCGTCGGGCATGCTGAGGGCATGCCCCTGGCTTTTGCCAATATTTACGCTGATCTGGCTGCTGCTATCCATGCGGCCAAGGACGGCCAGCAGGTTGACAAGGCAGCCGATCTCTATCCCAGGGCAGCGGATGGGCTGCGATCCATGGCGGCCGTCCATGCAGCGGTGGCATCTGCCAGAGCAAAGGGCGAATGGGTGGATGCAAGACCGCCAATGTTCCAGAAGTAGGTACCGCTTTTACCAAGCCAATAACGCGGAATTCGTCATAGTTTGAAACCGGTTGCAAGGATTTCAGGGCGTTAGTTCGCGCTGTTTGTTATGCTTGCGAGATTGTTCATGAATTCAATATGTCAATCACAGGTTGATGCGCGGCGTGGATTGTGAAATTAAACCTAGCTGCAATTCAGCCGGGGACAGGCAATGACATTGGGAGGCCTTTACTTCGAATTCGCTGCCGTGCTTCTAGGCTGCGGCCTCGCCAGCTTTTCAATGCTTTTGTTGTTTTCCAAGATCTTGCCGGCGGATTTCCTGAAAGCAAACATGCGCGGTCAATCAGATGGTGCCGTTCCAGTTCGCCAATTGGGTGGATTGGGAATCTGCCCGGTCCTGATCCTGACCATCCTTTATGTCGGCGAAAAATATGACGATGCTCCGAATACGGCATTAATTTGCCTGGCGTTGGCAATTGTCTGGATCGTCGGCGCACTCGATGATTGGCGGCACTTACCGGTTGTTCCGAGGCTGGCAGCCCAGATTGTAGCCGCGTTGATGGTAGTCATTTCATTTGGGCCTGGTATTGAAATTTTGCCGCCTGTCTTCCCGGACTTGATCCAGAAAACTATCGCATTCGGTTTCCTGATCTGGTTCATGAACATTGCAAATTTCATGGATGGTGCCGACATGATGTCGGTCGCCGGACTGGGTGTGCCGGCATTGTTGGTGGGATTGCTGCTGGCCGCCTATCAGATCGGCGGAATTCCTTTGATGCTGGCTGCTGCGATTTCCGGTTCGCTATTCGGATTTCTGCCGTTCAATACGCCAAGCGCGCGTCTCTATCTTGGGGATAGCGGCAGTCTTGTACTGGGTCTGGCAGCAGGCATTCTTTCTATGCAACTGGCAGCTAGGACCAACATCCTGATCGCGCTATTACCATTTGCCTACTACCATCTGGATGCCGGAATTACTTTGTTGCGCAGGCTGTTAAATGGCGAAAACATCCTTGTAGCCCATACCAGCCATTTTTATCAGCGGGCGGGACGTTCCGGAATTTCCGCCTCCAAGATTGCCCTAGCGGTATGCTTGCTCAACCTTGCACTGATCGGCATCACCTTCGGTATCATGGCGTTGTTGTAATCGACCCTAAAGACCGCCCTGCTCTTTCAGGAAACTGGTAATTTCCTCGACGCCCTGCCCGCGGCGCAAATCGGTGAAGACCCATGGTTTGCCGTCACGCGCCTTGTTGGCATCACGTTCCATCCTATCCTTGTCAGCGCCTACATGCGGAATGAGGTCGGATTTGTTGATAAGCAAAATGTCGGATCGCGTGATGGCTGGTCCACCCTTAGACGGAATGTCGTCGCCCTGACAGGCGGAAATGACATAGATCGTCAGATCGGCGAGATCGGGTGAAAATGTTGCCGCAAGATTATCCCCGCCGGACTCGATGAAAACTATGTCCAGATCATCATGGGCCTTGTTGAGGTCAGCGATTGCCTGGAGATTGATTGACGCATCTTCCCGAATGGCTGTGTGGGGGCATCCGCCAGTCTCGACACCAATGATCCGGTCGGAAGGCAAAACCTGGGCGCGAACCAGCGCCTCGGCATCCTCTCTCGTGTAGATGTCGTTTGTGACGACCCCGATCGAATATTGTGAGGCCATTGAACGGCATAGTTTTTCGGTCAGGGTAGTCTTGCCGGAGCCAACCGGGCCTCCTATCCCCACTCTCAATGGACCATGTTTTGATTTCATTTACTGGTAGTCTCCAAAAACTAATTCTACCTCCGGTGATCCCGTCAGGAACGGAATAGCCTTGTCTTCATGATTTCCTGATTCATGCCGGCAATCTCCGACAATACAGCGCAGCCGCCCAGATCTGAAATATCCGAATCGCTTGTCTGTTGCGCACATCGGAGGATTTCCGGTTGCAATTCCGATAACAGTTTTACGCCGCCTGTCTGCCCGGTTACGCCGAGCCGAATTGCTGCTTGTATCTGGTTGGAAACCGCAGAATTTAGATATGCTGCAATTGTCATCGTTTCGTCGATCTTGGCGATTCCTGCAGCTGCACCCAAAATAACCGGATAGGCGACATTCTCTGCTGAATCGAACCCTGGGATGTCAATATCAATGTTTTCCAGAAAAGCATTTCCCTGGGCGTTCACCTCGAGATGGCGGCCTGAAGAACCGGCCATGGCTAGCGCGAGATCGTTTATTTCGTGCAACTCTTCGACAGAGTGGCAATGGTGCCAGCCCAACGAAACGAAAATTGCGTCGTTCTTTAGGGAGCCGTGCTCCAGCAGTGTCTGCAACCAGTCACGCAATGCTTGCCCCTCGGGAAGCCATTCGCGGTCGGCGGCAAATTCCAAACCGGATGAATAGGAAAAACTTCCGACGGGAAATGCCGGAGAAAGCCAGGTCATCAGTTGCACGAGTGATTTCGGCTCAGTCATGGGAGTGACCATGGCCGTGGCTGCCATGTTCCCCATCATAGGCCCCGCCCTCCGGGTCAAACGGCGCAACAACTTCCTTGATCGTTGCGCCGAGGCCTTCGAGCATTGCGGCAATTACATGGTCTTGTCGAATTAGAATGCGATCTTCAAGGATCTGGGCAGCAAGGTGCCTATTTCCAATCTGCCAGGCCAAAGCGATCAGATGACGCTCGTCTTGCCCGCGGATTTCCAGGAGGGGTTCGGGAGCCGCCAGCACCTCAATGACACGTCCGTCATCTAGCACAAGCCCATCGCCGTGACGTAGCAATCTGGCCTTTGGAAGATCGAGAAGAAATTCAATGATTTCGTCGGCACCAGTACCATCGGTTACCAGCTTCAAACGCCGTCGATGACGCGAATTTTCATCCAGGGTTACCTGGCCGTCGGCTTGTTCAAATTTGTGGATTACAGATGAGGCGATCAACATGGCGCGACCCCGCGCCATTCCTGCCCTGCCGCAATGGCAGCAATCCGGTCTACGCGATCAAAGACGGCCGCAAAAGGTTTGCAGTCATCTGATCGCATGCTTGCAGGAAGCCGCCGTAACAGCCGGCGGCGCCTGATCAGAGTGAACTCATCAGATTGCGCAGTGCTTCGTCGCGTGTGGTTCCGCGAGCGCGAAAGGCGCTGTCTGGAGTATTGACCAGTGCGTTTGCCTGACGGGCGACAACAAGGCTTGCTGCTGCGGCACCAAAGAAACGGCCGACCGGTCCGAACATTGAATTGTTGCGGTTTTTGCTCATTTTTTTGCCCTTTCCTTACGCTGTAAAGATAGGGATTTTGTTGCAACGCAACAACCGTTACCAGCGGGATGCTGCGTTGCAAAATTGTTATGTCTCCAAAGATGCTCATGCAATCCAGATCACAAGGACTAAAACAGGAAATAGCGTTGCGCCATGGGCAATTCCGATGCTGGTTCGCAGGTGAGCAGTTCACCATTGGCGCGAACCTCATAACTCTCCGGGTCGACATCAATATTAGGTGTTACGTCATTGAGAAGCATGGACTTTTTGGAAATACCGCTGCGTGTATTTCCGACAGCAAGAAGCTGTTTTTCGACGCCCAGCTGATCGGCCAATCCCGCTTGCGAAGCGGCTTTCGACACGAATGTCACGGATGAATTGGTCCTCGATTTTCCATAGGCACCAAACATGTGCCGATAATGAACCGGTTGCGGCGTGGGGATCGATGCATTGGGGTCACCCATGGGTGCTGCCGCGATGGTTCCGCCGAGCAGAATCATCTCCGGTTTGACGCCGAAAAAGGCCGGATGCCAAAGCACCAGATCTGCCCGCTTTCCAACTTCGATTGAACCGATATGTTCTGAAATTCCATGGGCAATTGCCGGATTGATCGTGTATTTTGCGACATAGCGCTTGACCCGGAAATTGTCGTTGTTGCCAGTTTCCTCTGCCAGCCGACCGCGTTGGCGCTTCATCTTATCCGCTGTCTGCCAGGTGCGAATGACGACTTCCCCGACACGGCCCATTGCCTGGCTGTCCGAGGCGATGACAGAAAACGCTCCCATATCGTGCAAAATATCTTCGGCGGCGATCGTCTCCTTGCGGATACGGCTTTCTGCAAATGCAATGTCCTCGGGGATCGAGGAGTCTAGGTGGTGGCATACCATCAACATGTCCAGGTGTTCAGCGATGGTGTTCACCGTATAGGGCCGGGTCGGATTGGTTGAGGACGGCAATACGTTCTCCTGGCCACAAACCTTGATGATATCCGGCGCATGGCCGCCACCCGCGCCTTCCGTATGGAATGCGTGGATCGTTCTGCCCTTGAAGGCCTCCACCGTGTTTTCGACAAATCCGGACTCGTTGAGCGTGTCGGTGTGGATCATGACCTGAACATCATGCTCATCGGCGACGCTCAGGCAGTTGTCGATTGCAGCCGGCGTCGTACCCCAATCCTCATGCAGTTTCAGCGCGCAGGCGCCGCCTAGCACCATTTCCTCCAGAGCGCCGGGCAAGGAAGCATTTCCCTTGCCCGCAAAGGCGAGGTTCATGGGAAAGGCGTCTGCTGCCTGGATCATCCGCCCAAGGTGCCAGGGTCCGGGTGTACAGGTTGTGGCCAGCGTTCCATGCGCCGGGCCGGTACCGCCACCCAGCATGGTTGTCAGTCCGCTCATCAGCGCATCTTCTATCTGCTGGGGGCAGATAAAGTGGATATGGGCGTCAAACCCGCCTGCCGTCACGATACGACCCTCTGCCGCAATCGCCTCGGTACCGGGGCCGACTATGATATTGACATCGGGCTGCGTGTCAGGATTGCCCGCCTTGCCTATCGCAGCGATTTTTCCATCGATCAGCCCGATATCTGCCTTGTAGATTCCGGTGTAGTCCACCACCAAAGCGTTGGTGATAACAGTGTCCACCGCGCCGTCAGCGCGGGTCACCTGGCTCTGCCCCATTCCGTCGCGTATGACCTTGCCGCCGCCAAATTTCACTTCCTCGCCATAGGTGGTGAAATCGTTCTCGACTTCGATGAACAACTCGGTGTCGGCAAGGCGAACCTGGTCACCGGTTGTCGGGCCATACATGGCAGCATAAGCAGGGCGGGAAATATTGACGGGCATGTTCAGGCTTCCTTGAAGGCAATCGGTGAAATATCTGGTTCGGCAGGCATTGTATCCCGCCGTTTATGGAGATTGATCAATTGGCGCATCATCCTATTGCATCCCCATTTCCTGAATGATGTTCTGCAACTGAGTGGTTCGGTTTCTTGTCAGCTCAGCAAGACATTGATTGACAAGCATTGGCTCCATCGTTCCGCCGCGGGCCTGAAATCCACGATATTCGCATTCCAGATCCCGAAAACTGATCCACGCACTCTGGGTATTTTGAAGGGTTTCAACATATCCAGGCCGATTATCGCCGCTGGACGAATCGTGGAACGCATCTTCATCTTCCGCCAAGACCAGGGCTTCCTCCCATACAGCATTCAACTCATTGTCTGCTGCCTCCCATTCCATACGGGCGCAGCTCGTCCTTTCAGTTTGCGTGACAGCATCCTGACAGTTCAATTCCTGCGCGTGCAGGTTACCGGGCAGTGTGGAAACAGAAGCTGACATCACCAAAATGGTCGCCGCGATCAAATTGCCCCGCATCAGAGCGATCCCATGACTTTCTGGTTAAATCCGTAGACCGTGCGGCTTCCCGACAATGGGATTAGCGTTACGTCGCGTTCCTGACCGGGCTCGAACCGCACCGCAGTGCCCGCCGGAATGTCCAGGCGCATGCCGCGCGCGGCGTCACGATCAAAGGAAAGACCCGGATTTGTTTCGTAAAAATGGTAGTGACTGCCGACCTGAACCGGTCTGTCGCCGGTATTGGCGACTTTCAACGATATTGTCGGCGCATTGTCATTCAGCGTGATCTCGTCCTTGGTCGTGATGATTTCGCCTGGTATCATTTTTCCACCTCCAAATCCTGCGGAAAGCTAAGATGCAAAGCACGACGACCAGAACGATGCCAATGGCGTAAAGGTCGAAATTGCTGAGCGGAACATGCCGGTTGAGTTCATAGATCATTCTTACCTGATCGGTTCGTGTACGGTCACAAGCTTGGTTCCGTCAGGAAAAGTCGCCTCGACCTGAACGTCGTGGATCATTTCAGCAATGCCTTCCATAACCTGATCCCGCGTAATGACGTGAGCGCCAGCCTCCATCAGATCGGCAACTGATCTGCCGTCACGGGCGCCTTCAACGACAAAATCACTGATCAGCGCTACGGCTTCAGGATAGTTGAGTTTGACGCCTCTTTCGAGGCGCCTGCGCGCGACCATGGCGGCCATGGATACCAGTAGCTTGTCTTTCTCACGCGGCGAAAGCTGCATTTCTTCTCCCCACTAATTCGGCAGGCAAGCTATGTTGCCCATATTTTAGGCAAGCCTGCTTTGCCATTGAGCAATTTGATCAATGGCGCGAGCGCATAACGCAGGCTATAGCCGTCTTCAGCAACAATTCTCGCAAGAAGCTTGCCAGTTTGATCGAATTGCATAGCGCTGGCACCGGCGATTGCATCCAATGGTGAAAGACAGTCCCGAACCTCCGGCAATCGGCTGAATGCGTTCGGTCCGACAAAAAGAACCGTGGCCATTGCCGTAGCGCCACCGGCGACCGCGCTTTCAGCAAGCACGGCTGTTGCATCGCCATCCAGCATAAATCTCTCACTGTGAACAAGTTTGCCGTCGACCCTGATGTTCCAGGAATCCCGAAACCGGCAATTACGAACCTCTTCGCCCATCGCCTTCCGGCCAAATGTAAGGGGTTCTACGATGAGGCAATGCGCAGTGGGATCCAGATCCACTTCAATGTTGCGCGTAATCGCAGAGTTATCGAAGAGAATTGTATCCTGGGGAAGCCAGGAAAGGGACGCATTTCGCCCTCCGGACAGCTGAATGTTTGCTGAGGCGATGCCGCCAGTCGATTTATAGACTTTCTCGCTCGCCTGCGTGGTCAGGGTCAGATCGCAATTATTCCCGGCAAAAGCGCGCCAGCTGATGCGATCCCCGCCCGTCAGTCCACCGGCAGTGTTGATGAGGACTGCTTCCAACGTGCTTGTGGTGGGTTTTGGAAACCGGATCTTGGCCGATCCGAGCTGGTAGAATTTATCGATACGGGTCCGCTCCCCGCTATTCTTAACAGTAAGCTCACCTGCCCCATTTACCCTCTGCAACTGCTGAATTGCATGCTTTTCAGAGATATTCATCCGGAAAGTTGTCCCAAGGCGGCGTGCTTTGTCGAGAAATACACAGATTACGACCCTAAAATAGCGATCTTCCTGATCACGGAATTGGCAAATGACCTATAAAAAACAGGCGCTTACCACAACTATTTACGATGATGTGAACAAACACACATGTTTTTTTGCGTCCATCGGTTATATTGTGAGCATGTAAAGAGAGTCGAGTGCGATCAGGCAATTAACATCCTGACGCAATATCTCTTAGTTGTTTCGTCGGCAAACTTGCTGGAGCGATTGGGCCTTGGTAAGCTTAGCGCCGAGAGGAGTCGTTCAAACCAGGGAACGAAGAAGATGGCTAGACACATTGAATGCCGGGCCATATGGGCCTTAACGGCAATGCCTCGAATCCTTATAGCGGCAATATTCGCTTTAATTGCCTTCAGCTCGGGCGCAAACGATGCAATGGCCTCCAAACGCGTGGCGCTTGTAATCGGCAATAGCGCCTATGAAAATGCCAGTACACTGGCCAATCCTTCAAATGATGCATCAGACATTGGCACGGCGCTGAATGATCTCGGCTTCGAGGTGGTGATCGGTACCGATCTGGACAATCGTGCGATGCGCGCCAAAGTTCGTGAATTCGGAAGGCTCTTGCGTGGCGCCGATGTCGCCATGCTATTTTATGCTGGCCATGCAATGCAGGTCGGCGGCAAGAATTTCCTGGCTCCGATCGACGCAAAACTGGAATATGAGAGCGATCTGGATTTCGAGACCATCCCGCTATCCTTCATCCAGCAGCAAATGGAGCGTGAGGCCAAGACAATTTTGCTCTTCCTCGATGCTTGCCGCGACAATCCACTTACGCGTACGTTCAAGGCTTCCTCCCGTTCGGGCGGTGCCGGACGCGGGCTGGCAGAAGAAAAACTGTCGTCATCGGGCATCCTGATCGCGTTTGCGACCAATCCCGGAAATATCGCGCTTGATGGCAATGGACGCAACAGCCCCTTTACCAAGGCAATGCTTGATAATATCCGCAGACCAGGTGTTGAGATATCTACGCTTATGACAGATGTCCGCGTACAGGTTGTCAGGGAAACCGGCGGTCAGCAAACTCCCTGGATCAACTCAGCATTGCTGGGTCGTTTCTATTTTAATCCCGATGAGAAGACGACCGAAGAAGACACTTCGCTCGAAACGGCTGCTGTCGACAGCAATTCAAGCACCGCAGCTGAAACTGCAAAGCCGAAGACTGGTTCGAGTGCTGGCGTCGATAATGCCCGCATCGCTGCGATTGCCTGGGATTCGGTCAAGGACAGCAACAACATCGAGGAATTGGAAACCTATATGCAGGTTTACGGTTCCAGCTTTTATGGAAAGTTGGCGCAAATCCGGATCGACCGGCTGAAATCCCAACAAGACAAGCCCGAAACCACAACTGCAGCAGCTCCCGCTAACGAACCTGCTACCGAGCAGGCAGAAGCGCCGGTCGAGCAGCAGGAAACACAGGTTGCCAGTCTGGAACAGCCGGAGGCAGAGAAAAGCCGGGCTCTGGAAACCAATATAGATCCGCGTGAACTGGCGCGGGGCATTCAGAACGAACTGGCAAGACTGAACTGTAACCCCGGCCGCCCGGACGGCATTTGGGGACGGCGTAGCCAGGCAGCCCTTAACAAGTTCGTAAAAGCTTCCAAGGTGGAGCTGGCTTCAGCTTCTCCCGCACCAGAACTGCTCGATCAACTTCAAAATTATGACGGCACCGGCTGCCCGAAAGCCGTTGTCAGAAGAAAGTCCTGCCCAGCTGGCCAAAGGCTGTCGAGAAAAGGCAATTGCTATACGCCGAAGGCACAAACAGCTGCAGCTCCGAGCCAGACTGCGACGCGCAGCATTTCCCAGCCCCAGGCACAGCCGCAGCAGGATGTGTTCATACAGAATGGTCAGCAGGTGATCATCCAGCGGCCACAACAGCAGCAGCAGCCCGTTGTTGTTCAGCAACCGCAGCAGCCGGTAATCGTGCAGCAGCCGCAACAGCCGGTTATTGTCCCGCAGCCTCAACCGCAGCCGGTACAACGGCCCAGCATATTGCGTAACGTGATCAACGGGATTGTTGGTGGTGTAGCTGTCTGCGTGATGGGCGCCTGCTGATAGCCAAGCTTGGTGACATTGGACAATAGCTAGGGACCCGGACAAATGTCCGGGTCTTTTTTGTTTAGGTTTTGAAGCTGGTCTGATTAATGAAAGCTCCCAGGAATCCGGGCAACAAAAAACCCGGCTAAAAGCCGGGCTTTTTTGCTTTGATCTAGTTGGGTCTAGTTACATACCTGATGGCGGACTTTTTGAGGTCCGGCGGCTGTCCACTGTACCCGATACTCATACTGGCAACGAATTCCACCCTGGTAGGTGGCCAATGCGTTGGGTGCTGCACCTGCAATGGCTCTGGAATTAAAAGCCTGTGTTCCATCGTGATACAGGTTGAAATACCCAAAACCGGTTGCTGAAGCAGAAGTTGCGGATATTGCCGCGATTGCAAATGCCGAAGCAGCAATCACCGGACGAATGTGTTTGGCGATTTTCATTTTCATTTTCTCCTTGAAGTTTCTCAGGTGAAACACCCTGATTAAGGTAGAAAATGATGATTGCAGTCCCGGTTTGATGTGCAATTGGGCACAGTGCAAAGCAAAATCAGCCTGTTTTCGTCAAATTTGCAACCAGAACCTCAGTCGCAATACTCGTAACGCACTTTCTGACCATTCTGATAGATATAGCGATATTCACAACGTACACCGCCCTGAAAAGTAGCGAGCGAATTTGGCGCAGCACCTGCTATCGTACGGCTGTTTCGTGCCTGCGACCCATCAGAATAGTAAAAATTCCCGAAAGCTCCGCCAATAAACTTCTGAGCCTGCGCAAAAGATGGGGTTGCCGACATCATTACGGCAGCTGCAATTGATGCTGGGATGGCAATTTTTGCAAGCGACGTCATTTGGGGATCCTTTCAATGGGGAAATCTTAACAATTGACATCAATATGGTGATGCCAAGACAGAAATCCCATGTGTTTCTTCAAAAAAATACGTGAGCAGAGCCTAATAATCGTTTGTGTAGCTCTCAATATTAGCAAATGCGTCGCGAAGTGCCCGTGACCAGCCATCTGAAAGGCTCTTGAAATAGGGATCATCTGCCTCAATCCGCCGCTTCTCGCCAACATGAAAGGTATCAGTGCGGTAAATCAGCAAATCGATAGGCATCCCGACCGACAAATTCGACCTTAGCGTGGAATCAAACGAAATGAGCAAGAGTTTAGCCGCATCCCCCATACGCATTTCGGGAACAGCGACCCGATCCAGGATCGGTTTGCCGTATTTGTGCTCACCTGCCTGAAAAAAAGGCGTATCGGCGGTAGCTTCGATGAAGTTTCCCTCATTGTAGATTTGAAACAGCCGCGGTGTGTCGCCCTTGATTTGCCCGCCAAGGATAAAGGAAGCTGAAAAGGACTGCGCATCATGTCCAAGCAGCACGCCGTCAGTCTCATGTACCTCACGGAGTTTTGCCCCAATCAACCTTGCAGCCTGAAACATGGTCGTCACGTCCATCAGGCTCGGCTGCTCCTCACCCTCCCCGCCCGCTACGATTGACTCATTCAGAAGACTGATAACAGCTTGCGTGACCGCCAAATTGCCAGCCGTCAGCAAGACAAGGACGCGATCATCCTTTTTTTCCCAAACATGCATCTTTGTGAACGATGCGATGTTATCGAATCCGGCATTCGTCCGTGTATCGGACGCAAATATGATGCCGCGGTCGAGGCGTAGGCCTACACAGTAAGTCATACCTGCACAATATTTAGGTTTTTGATTCTAACAAGCAGGAAATCGCAATTGTCATTGGGAATCAGACTGATTCACTGAAACGCTCACTTCCAGGGTCTCATTGCCATAGCCGCGCCTCACCCCGCGGATCGGTGCGGCGGTCGTGGCATCCAGACCACAAGCCAGGCGGACGTATCTTTCATCCGGACTGACGCCATTTGCGGGATCGAAACCAACCCAGCCCAATCCGGCAACTTCGGCTTCGACCCAAGCATGATGGGCTTCAGCAATCTCGCCGGTCTCCTCCATGGCAAGATATCCGGTGACATAACGCGCGGGTTGGCCAAGTAGCCGGCTGACCGAAATAAAGATATGGCTGAAATCCTGACACACCCCATGACGATTCTTCATGGCTTCTGCCGCAGTCGTGTCGCTTTGCGTACTTGATGTGTCGAACTTCACCTCCTTGTGGAGCGTTTCCATCAGCGCATGGTAGAGCGCAATCTGGTCCCGGTGGCGGCCGCGCAGGCTTTCGGCAATATCCGAAATCTCGTCGCTCGGTTCTGTAAGCGGTGTAAACCGGATAAAAATGCGACTGGAGTTTTCCCCGCGCAGATTTCCGACAATTCCGTCTGTTTCCGTCGTCTCGACGACACCCGTTACTGCTATAGTCGAGTCGCCAGTTTCTTCCTTTTGGCTGACGAGGTGGACCTTGTTGCCCCAGGCATCAAAGAATTCGAGCGCGCGATCGATCCCGGGTGCATCAATTTTCCATTGCAGCACCTTCTGGCGTTGCGTGTCCCTCGGCGAAAGCCTCAATTCCTGCAAGCCATAGCGCAGCGGCTGCTCGTACTTGTAGGTCGTGCGGTGATCAATATCGATACGCATAAGCGGTCAGTAAAAGTTGTAGTCCTCAGCTATGTTCATCGCCAGTGAATTGTTGGAGGCGATAAAATTCGTCAGAAATTCATGAAGCCCTTCCTGGAAGATCAGGTCCATGTCCGATTGCCTTAGCGTATCATTGACCCGCTGGCAAAGCTCATGACATTCGTATCGATTTCCATAATAAGATTCCAGATCATCAAGGGTCGAGGTTATCCAGCCATAGCAGTGGGCAAGCGATCGCGGCATTTCGCGACGCAGAATTAGAAATTCTGCAATATTCCAGGCTTTGAAACGATCACGATAGGCGTGTTTGTAAGAACGGTGGGCGGAAGCGGCGCGCAGGATCGTCGACCACTGGCTCATGTCAAGATTGGATCCGACCAGTTCTGCCCTCGGCAACAACACGTAATACTTCACGTCGAGAATGCGGGCGGTGTTGTCGGCGCGCTCAATAAACGCGCCGAGCTGGGAGAAGGAATATCCATCGGTTCGAAGCAGTGTGTTCAACATAGTGCCGCGGAATTGGGCCGTGTTTCGCTTGACCCAATCGACCAATCTGGGGATATCACTGGTGATATCGCGAGAAGGCTTGATGTCGGAAAACTCCAACCAGGTCGTATTGATGCTCTCCCACATTTCGGAAGTGATTGCGGTGCGAACTGCCCGGGCATTATTCCTGGCAGAGGACAGACAGGAATAGACCGAGGCGGCATTATCGCTGTCGAACAGCATGAAGTCGCAAATCTGCGCAACTTCCGCTGTCTGAAACCGTTCAGCAAATGCTTCTGCAATACCGGCAGCGCGAAGCGTGGATTCCCATTGTTCACGATGGCCGCTGTCCAGGCTGGGCGTAAGCGAGACCCGGTAACCAACATCCAGCATGCGCGCCATGTTTTCGGCACGCTCCATGAAACGGGAAATCCAGAACAGGTTTGACGCGGTACGGCCTAGCATCAGTCTTCCAATACCCAGGTATCCTTGGTGCCGCCGCCCTGCGAGGAATTGACGACCAACGAACCCTTCTTAAGGGCGACTCGTGTCAGCCCGCCCGGCGTGATCTTGACATCTTCCCCGCAAAGCACAAACGGTCTCAAGTCCACATGACGGGGCGCGATCCCCTTTTCGACATAGGTTGGACAGGTGGAAAGTGCGAGCGTTGGCTGAACGATGTAATTGGATGGCCGATCCTTGATGCGTCTGGCAAAATCGGCTCTTTGTTTCTTTGTGGAAGCCGGACCGACCAACATTCCATAACCGCCCGAACCGTGCACCTCTTTGACAACCAGCTCCTCGAGATTGTCCAGGACATAAGATCGTTCGTCTTCATTCGTGCAGTTGAATGTCTGGACATTGTTCAGGATGGGACGCTCGCCTGTGTAGAATTCAATAATCTGCGGGACGTATGTATAGACAGCCTTGTCGTCGGCAATGCCTGTTCCGGGCGCGTTGACTATTGTCACATTTCCTGCCCGGTAGACGGAAAAAAGACCCGGGACACCCAGTGTGGAATCGGGATTGAAGGTCAAGGGATCGAGATATTCATCATCGACACGGCGGTAAATCACATCTACACGTTTCGGCTTCTGCGTTGTGCGCATGTAGACGAACCCATCCTCCACATAGAGATCGCCACCCTGGCAAAGTTCCACGCCCATTTCATCGGCCAGAAAGGAATGTTCGAAAAATGCGGAATTGTAGATACCGGGCGTCAGCACCACGATTACCGGTTCACCCTTACAGGACGGCGGTGAGACTGATCGCAGGGTGCGCCTGAGGTTTTCCGGATAATCCTCAACTGGCGCGACGCGATATCTGCTGAAGAGCTCGGGGACGAGGCGCATCATCGCCTCACGGTCCTCGATCATGTAGGACACGCCGGATGGTGTGCGCAGATTATCTTCCAGCACGTAGAATTCGTTTTCGGCAACCCGCACCAGATCGATGCCGATGATATGGGAATAAATATCACGCGCAGGATTTGCCCCGACCATCTCCGGGCAGAACGCCGCGTTCTTGAGGATCAGTTCCTCCGGTATGCGCCCTGCCTTGATAATTTCCTGGCGGTGATAAATGTCATGGAGAAATGCATTTAGCGCCCGGACGCGCTGCTCGATCCCGCGTTCTAGGCGACGCCATTCGGAAGCGGAAATAATTCGCGGAATGATATCGAAGGGTATGAGGCGCTCGACCGCGTCGGTGGAACCATAGACCGCAAATGTAATGCCAAGCCTTCGAAAGGTTTCCTCGGCATCGTGGGCTATCTGCTTCAGCCCGCCCTTAGGTTGTTTTGAAATCCAGCTTTCTATCTGCTTGTAGGCCGGTCTTACATCGCCGTCTTGCGAATACATTTCATCGTAGAAATCAGCGGACACAGATTCGTACAATTGCAACTCCCAAAGCCCTGCATCGCAAGGAATTTATTTACTCATCAAAAAAAACTAGCACTGTGAACTTTAGCTGACCATGGCGGATATTGCACAAAAAATGTGCAAGGCTGGAATGGCGCATATTGCCCGAGTCTGGCACACTTCCAATTGAGAGAATAAAGTAATCTGACACGAAACCGCCGAATGCGTCGCCAATCAACAATCAGGAACATTAGCGAATGAACAAAAAAGTCGCCCGGAACATCAAACGGATAGCCATTTCTTCCACATTGCTGGTCATGGTTACCGCGCCGGCAAATGCGCAGCGGCCCGATACAAGAGCGTACAATTGTGGCCAGGTCATTGGCACAATCAAGCAATATGGATCGCTGGTCTGGACGACGGGTCCGACCACCTATGATCGCATCGTCTCAAATCGCAGTTACTGCAAACACGGCCAGGTGCCCAAACAGAAATATGCGCCTACGCTGGACAATCCGCGCTGCCGGATTGGATACACCTGTGTGGAACGCCTGTTCGACAAATGATGGCCCAGATTGCGTGATTACCCGGTGATCAGGTCAGAACAAATTTGCGGGAACAGACTGGCATTTCTTGATAGCGTGCCACATCTTGGGAGTTGAACTGAATGCCAATTCCCAAGGAGACTCAAATGCGCACGACCCCCCTTGTCTCCAGATTTGTACGTTCACTGTGGCTCAGGCCTCTGATGCTTCCATTGATAATTGCGGTCTTCGTTGCTCACAGTTCAATGATTGGCTTCGCACAGACGGATGTTGCTAATCCGCCGAAACTGGCGGCTGGAACGACCTCACGATCGGAAGTCAAAGCCAATGAGTTTGTTGTGGTTTCAGCAAATCCGCTGGCGACCGAGGCTGGCAAACAAATCCTGGAAAAGGATGGCAGCGCAGTCGATGCGATGATTGCCGTGCAGCTGGTTCTTGGCCTGGTCGAACCGCAATCTTCCGGCATTGGCGGGGGTGCATTTCTTGTCCATTGGGACAATGAAAACAAAGAACTGACCACATTTGACGGACGGGAAACCGCGCCGCTTGCTGCCGGTCCGGACCATTTTCTGGATGATAATGGTGATCCATTTTCGTTTGAGTATGCGGTGGTCGGCGGACATTCGGTCGGGACGCCAGGTATAATTGCGCTGATGGAGGCAGCCCATAAGCGTTATGGCAAGCTCCCCTGGGCGGAACTGTTTGCGCCGGCAATCGAACTGGCGGATAAGGGTTTTGAACTGTCACCTCGGTTGAACAGCAATATTACCGCATCGGCAGAGAGCCTCTATCTATTTCCTGCGACACGCAACTACTTCCTGAGTGAGGAAGGTGTGCCGCTGTTTGTTGGTACGATCGTTACCAACCCGGCCTATCGCGATACGCTGCGGGCAATTGCAGAAAATGGCGCCAGCGCCTTTTATACAGGAGAAATTGCCGAAGACATAGTCGCTACGATCGCCAATGCGCCTGCAAACCCCGGCCTGTTGTCGCTAGAAGATCTGCAGAACTACAAGGTCGTCGAACGTGATCCAGTATGCGTCAACTATCGAGGCTATGACGTCTGCGGGATGGGACCGCCCTCTTCCGGTGGTCTGACGGTAGGCCAAATTCTGAAACTGGTCGAGCCATACGATCTTGCTGCGCTGGGCCCGGACGATCCGCATAGCTGGCGAATTATTGGAGACGCCACCCGCCTCGCCTTTGCAGATCGCAATGTCTATATGGCTGACACCGATTTCGTGAAAATTCCGGAAGGATTAGTGGACACAGATTATCTGACTGGCCGCGCGAAGTTATTGAGTCAAAAGAAGGCTTTGGAGGACGATGTTGTCATTCCGGGTGAACCGCCCTGGGATGATGCAATGATTTATGGCGTTGATCAGTCGCTCGACTTGCCTTCCACCAGCCATGTCTCGATCATCGATGGCGACGGTAATATCGTATCGCTTACTACTTCTGTCGAGTCCCGTTTTGGCTCTCGAATGATGGTCCGGGGTTTTCTGCTGAACAACCAATTGACCGACTTTTCCTTCCTGCCGGATATAGACGGTGTTCCGGTAGCGAACCGGACAGAACCAGGAAAGCGCCCGCGTTCCTCCATGTCACCAACAATCGTCTTTAAAGATGGCGACCCGGTCTTGGTTATAGGATCTCCGGGCGGCAGCCGGATCATTTCCTTTGTGGCAAAGACCGTGATTGCCCATTTGGATTGGGATCTGGGAATACAGGCGGCGATCGAATTGCCGAACATGGTCAATCGATATGGTATCTATGAGCTGGAAAGCGGCACAGCTGCAGAGAGCTATCAACCGGCATTGGAAGCGCTTGGCTACGAGGTCCGGTCAAGCCGACTGGAATCCGGGCTACAAGGTATTGCGATTTCGGAGAACAGCCTTAGCGCCGGTGCAGATCCGCGCCGCGAAAGCCTAGCGGCTGGCCGGTAAGCCGATTTTTGAACTGAATGCATTGAATGCCCGGCGATCCTTAGGCCAGGCATTCGATCAATTCATGGTTTGGAAAAAGGTCAGCCGCGAACCAGTGCGCGCATATTGTCGATCAGACGTTCCTGCTCGCCTGTGAGTTCGGTCACCTTCATGCTGTCTTCCATGGCTTCGGCGCCAATACGTGCTGCGATTACCGACATCAACGTGTTGCTGGAGCGGTTGAGTTCCTCCATTCGTGCAAGCATGCTGGCGCGATTGCGCAGCGCTTCAGAGGGTGGAAATTCAATTTCGCTGGCTGGTCTGATCATGATGGTCCTCTACTTAATCCCGTACGCATTTACAAAAAGGGACGGCCGGAGCATCTCCGTTGCCGCATTAAGCTCAAGCCATGAGGCAGAACAAAGAGTATGATTGATTGATCACCCTTAACAGCAAGTTACTAAACTTTGTCTATTTTGAGTTTTTTTCAGATTACCGCAAATTATTTTGAAGCTTTCATAAAAATTTGCAATTTTTACCCGACCTTACATCTTCTTTGGCAGCATGGTAGAAAACTGCCAGAAAGCTATCGGGAACCATCCATTGAGCAAGAAAACTGTCGCGTTTGTTGCCAGCAATTCGCCTGATGCGATCGCGGCAAAGAAATCCCTCGAAAAGCTGTATGGCGAGAACAGTCCCGCTGAAGCCGAAGTCATCGTGGCGCTTGGCGGGGACGGATTCATGCTTGCCACGCTTCACCGGTTCATGAACAGCAATATCCCAGTCTATGGCATGAACAAGGGCACGATCGGCTTCCTGATGAATGAATATAGCGAGGACGAACTGTATGAGCGGCTCGCAAACACCTCGCCAAGCACGATCAGCCCGCTGGAAATGCTGGCCGAGGACATGTCGGGGAGCATCCACCGTGCCAAGGCAATCAATGAAGTCTCCCTGCTTCGCCAATCCTACCAGGCAGCGAGCCTCGGCATATCGATTGATGGCCGCACAAGGCTCGATCCGCTCATTTGCGATGGGGTGATGGTGGCGACGCCGGCCGGTTCGACGGCCTACAATCTGTCAGCGCAGGGACCGATCCTGCCGCTGGAGGCACCCTTGCTGGCGCTGACGCCGGTAAGCCCGTTCAGACCGCGGCGCTGGCGCGGCGCTCTGCTGCCAAATACCTCGAAAGTGGAAATCACCATCAATGAAGCGGCCAAGAGGCCCGTCAATGCGGTCGCCGACCACACGGAAATCAAGTCCGTGCGCAAGGTGACGATTGAACAGGATCTCGAATCGAAAAGCATTATCCTGTTCGACCCCGACCATTCCTGGGACGAACGCATATTGCGCGAGCAGTTCTTGTACTGATAGATTTCTGCCTGATTGCTAAAATAGCGGTGGTCTGATCTATTGGAGGGACTAAGGTCCAAGTTTCGCAAGAAATCACGATGTTGATCTTGCATGGCGAGAGGTAGCCTCCAATGAGCACACTGGCGAAAATCTCGCTATTGTTTGTCGTATTCATCGACATTATTGGCCAGGGGCTTGTATTTCCTATCATCAACACTTTGATCATGGAGCCGACATCGGGCTTCCTGCCAAGCGATGCGTCGGATGCTTCCAGGCATCTGAACTACGGCCTGGTCATCGGAATATTCTTCCTGTCGTGGTTCATTGGCGCGCCTTACATCTCGAAACTGTCGGATGTGATCGGCCGCAAGCCGGCAATCCTGATCTGTCTCTTCGGAGCGCTGGCAGGCTATGCGATTACGATTGTTTCGCTCTACACCGAAAGCCTGATCCTGCTGATCCTGGGCCGCGCAATTACCGGCTTTACGGCAGGCAACCAACCGATTGCGCAGGCAGCAATGATCGACGGCAGCACCGATGAAGCCGATCGGGCGCGTAATATGGGTTACATCATTACCGGTGTCAGCTTTGGTCTCGTCGGCGGGCCAATCATGGGCGGTTTCCTCTCGGACCCGAGCATAATTGGCAGTATTGCCAGCCTGAAGCTCCCGTTTTTTGCAGCATTTATGCTGGTTGTCATCGCGATATTGTTGGTGGTCTTTGCCTTCTCCGATTCCCGCCAGCAACGTGATCCCTTCGTGTTCCGGCCTTTTGAAGTATTCGAGATCCTGTGGCGGGTAAGCAAATTCCCGCTGGTGATCCGCATCTGCATGGTCTTCCTGTTTTTCCATATTGCCAATGTGACGTTCTACATCTTCATTGAAAACTACATGACCAGCCGTTTCGGTTACGAGACATTCGGCAATTCCATGGTGATGTTGGTGATCGGATTTGCGCTTGCCTTCTCGAGCACCTTTCTCGTCACGCCGACACTGGCACGGTTCTCCAAGCAGACCGTCATTCTTGCCAACTTCGTCGTGTGGGGACTTTGCGGAGCAGCGATCATCCTCATTCCGTATGCATGGATGTGCTTTATTCCGATCTTCTGCTTCTATTTCATTTTCGGCGTGAGCTATCCGACCTTCCTGTCGATGTTCTCGGCAAGCGTCAGCGACGAGGAACAGGGCTGGGTGATGGGTATCACGATTGCGATGTTCACAATGGTCGGCGGGATCATGTCGCTACTCGGTGGCGAGCTGATGAGCGTCGACATATATCTGCCGTTCTATATTGTGGTCGTAGCCACCGTGATCGGTGTTCTGGTGATGTCGATTGTCTGGAACAAACCGGAAATTCACGAACTTACCGATCTACCCAAAGAGGAATGATCAGCAAATTCGACTGCGGTCTGATTTATCAGGCGGCACGCGTGTTTTCAGAATTCTGCCGGAATTTCATCAGAAGCGAGGATTCGGTCTTAGCGACCTTGTATTGGTGACCCGGCTTGAGCTTGTCCAAAAGGCTGATGCCGTCCGCTATTGGTTGTTCGCCAATATCTGAAATATCGTTGGCCGGTGCCTGCGGCTCGTCAGGTTCCTCGACCTCGATCTCGGGAGCCGAAACCTCAGGCTCTTGGAAATGGTCAAGCACATCAATTTCGGGTGCTTCTTCAACAAGGGCGCTTTCCCAATCGACGATCTCTTCTGCAAGATGGATGGCGAATTCCGCTATAACCTCGTCAGGTAGATCAATGACGGGGTATAATTCTTCAGGTGTTGGCGTTATTTCCTCTTCCGCGGGTGGTGCGGTCAGCAGCATCTGTTCGCGCTGACGTTCCTCGATGGCGATTTGTGTCGCATGTGCGCGTGCGGTATCGCGGGCGGTTTCGGCAGCAATCTTGCGAAGCAGCACCAACAACTCGTCCACTTGTGGGTCGCCTGCCGGCTGATAGGTGTCCAACACCTTGCGGGAAACATATCTGGGCAGCTTCTCGGGATTGGCGCCATCTTCCTCCTGCAATGCGGTCCGCCAAGCGCCGACTGCGCATGCAAATACATCAAATGCGCCAACCGGCAGTCCGGCCTTCTTGTACAAGGCAAAGAATGCAGATTTACGATTCTCAGCGAGTACGGAATTGACCCGTTCGCCGGGCACGTCGGCGAGCGTCGATAGTGCCTTGGAGAACATGGAAATATTGCCAAGGCAAATTGCCCGCAGGAGAAATGCTGTGTTCAGCCGCCGTCTCGTGATCAGATAATCGATGATTTCCGGCAAATCCTGCTCAAAGACGTTCAGCGCGTAATTGATCACTGCCTTGTCGCAATTTTCGCGAACGATCGCATCGATCCTGGCGTCGGGCATCCAGCTTTTTTCGCCAAGCTTATCGCGCATGGTTTCGCCCAACTGATCGATAAGGACCAGGTGGCTCTGGGCCCCAAGATCAGTTCGTTCCAGGAGCACCTTGCGTATTTCCGGTTCCTCGCCATGACGTTCGGAGATGCGGTGCAAGGTATCCTGGGTCAATTCTGCTGAGCTGTTTTGCAATAGACCATAGGATGCTTCTGGTTCGCCGGCCTCGGCAATTGCCGCTGCGACGATGGCTGAAATCTCGGGCCTGCAGGCAATCGCAACCTGCTGCTGCATGGTGCCATTCTTAATTACCTCGACGAGTTCGGCGTCAACGAAGACGGGCGAATGCGCCAGTACCAGCATCGAGATTTCGGGCATATCCTGGGCGAGCGCTGCAATGACATGTCGTGGTGCATCTTCGTGCGAGCAAATCTCGGAAGCGAGTGCCAGACGAACTTCGCTGCACGGATCATCCAACAGCAAGGTCATGGCGGCTTCAGCCTTTTCGAGGCTTTCCTCATCGAGATCAGAAAACAGAAATGCGCGAGCAAGCGCGCTCGTGGCTTTGATTTTCTTGCTTTCCGGTGCCGACTCCACCCATGCAAGGAAACGCTCGACTATCATCAATTCCTCACTTTGCTCCAAAATCCAGACGAAATTTGGAGACACATTAATTCCTGGTTCCAGCCATTATGCAGGAGAAAGGATTAACGTTCGGTTCACCACGATTTGTAAGGAAGTATTAACTTTTCATGCCCGATCAGGACTTGCGGGACCCCTCGCCGCTTACCCCGCCCCAGTCCGGCCTGGTCATTTCAAAATAGCCGGCGGGCCCGTGATAATCGCGATATCCCAGCCTTGCCATTGGTCTTGCGATGCTGACATCAAACTTGCCGTCCTTGATGGCGCGATCGTCAATATGCACCCCGACAACCTGTCCGATGATCATGAAGGAATCGGCAGAGTTGCCATTTATGTCGGTCAACTCGATTTCCTGCACGAACTTGCATTCCAGTGCCGCTAGTGCTTCTGCCACTCGTGGTGGGCGGACAAAATTGCAAGGAGCTTCGGTAAGGCCTGCAATCTCGAACTCGTTTGTTTCATGAGGTGCCGGCGCGGATGTCATGTTGATCTCGTCGGCCAGCTCGTGGCTGGCATAGTTGGCGACAAATTCCCTGGTTTGCCGGACATTTTTCACTGAATCCTTCACGCCTTCAGAAGAAAACATGACAAGGTCAGGTCGTGACGAGACTGCATTGAAGAAGCTATAGGGCGCCAGGTTAACATGGCCTTCTTCGGAAATGGTGGATATCCAGCCGATCGGCCGCGGTGCCACAATTGCCTTGAATGGATCATGCGGCAAACCGTGATCCCGGCCATCTGTGTCGTAGAACAAATTCAGTCTCCCAATGTCGAGTAGATATCGTCAATCGCCGGGCGGTCGCGCTCGGTCTTCGGCATGGTACGCGTGCCGACATAGATGAAACCGGCAATTTTTTCGCCCGATCTTACCCCCAAGGGTTCGGCCAATTTCTCGTCAAAGGCGATCCATTCGGTCAGCCATTGTGCGTCCCAGCCATGGGCGTTTGCCGCGATCAGCAAGTTCATCGCGGCGGCCCCTGCCGATAAAACCTGCTCCCATTCAGGTACCTTTGGATGGTCTTGCGGCGCACTCATGACGGCGATCACGACCGGCGTTCGGGTAAACCGGGTCCGCTCGATCTCCTGCAAATCTTCATTAAGGTCGGGGGTCAGTTCCAGAGCGCGTTGCAGGAAAAGTTCGCCCAGTTTTGCACAATAGTCCGGGCTGTAACGTTGAAACCGCCAGGGCGCGATTTTTCCGTGGTCCGGTACGCGCGTCGCAATTTCGATCATTGTTCTGATGCTAGATTCATCGGGTCCAGGCCCTGACATGGTCTTGGCTGGCACCGATCTTCGATTGGCCATAAAGCCAATGACTTCGCTATTTGGTTGCTGCATAAATAAACTCGCGGGGTTGGCCTTTTGAGATATGTTCGTATAGATGGCGATTTCAATCTTGAAAATGCCAGATTGTCAGGATTCACCTAATTCAGATGGAAACAATTCGTTCACAAAAACTGATCCAGCCAAAAATGCGGTGCGCATTGGTGTTGTGGGCTTTTGTTGTTTCATTGCTGGCCAGCATACCATTTGTTCCTAGCAAAGCATTTGCCCAAGAGCAGCAGGGAGATACCAAGCGTGTCGAATTCGAGGCTCGCATGGTCGAAGATGGCGCACCAATCTGGTCTGGGATTGAGTGGCGTATATTCGGGTCTACTGTCGGCAATGACGGGAAACTGCCATTGCTTGCCCAGGCTGAAGGCGGCACGAAGTCGTTTGATATTTCGCCTGGCGAGTATTTCGCGCATGCTGCCTATGGCCATGCAAGCGCTATTCGGCGAATTGTCGTCGAGGAAGACAATCAGCAAGAGATATTCACATTCAATGCCGGTGCGCTGCAGCTTTCAAGCACGACCGGCGAAGGTTCTGCCATCCTGTCCAGCCTGTTGCGGTTCGACATTTATTCGAAAGATGTCGATGACCGCGGACAGCGGCAACTTATTGCGCGAAACGTAAGGCCGGGCGAAATCGTGCCGTTTCCGGCCGATACCTATCACGTCGTCTCCCAATATGGCCGGCTGAATGCCGAAATTCGGGCTGATCTCAGGGTGGAGCCAGGCAAGATCACGCAGGCGACCATGCAACATCGTGCCGCGCGTGTTTCGCTTCGACTGGTCGAGGGCGAAGGCGGTGATGCGATTGCCGATACCGCGTGGTCGCTGCTTACCGAATCCGGCGACGTCATCACCGAAAGTGCGTCCGCCTTTCCATCCTTTGTGCTGACCGAGGGAACCTATACGGCAATCGCTCGCAACAATGAGAAAATATATTCGCGGGATTTCAAAGTTACACCCGGCGAAAATCAGGTCATTGAATTGCTGATCGAATAGCTCCGTCTGGTCTTGATATCAGGCATTTTTACCAGCAGCAGCCCGCACCAGATCCGGCGGTGTGGCCTCCTCGGCCAGGCTGGAAATTGCGTCAGCCAATGACATGGAGGTCTGGTCTCGCGAACCGAGCCTGCGGATCGACACGGTATTTTCTTCGGCTTCCCGATGACCGCAAACCATGATGACCGGGACCTTAGCGAGCGAATGTTCGCGGACCTTGTAGTTGATCTTCTCGTTGCGATCATCCAGTTGAGCCAGCAAACCCGCCGCGCGTAACTTCTCCACCACCGAAGCCGCATAGTCATTAGCCTCGGATGTAATGGTTGCGACTACGACCTGCATGGGTGCCATCCACAACGGGAAATGCCCGGCATAGTTTTCGATCAGAATTCCGAGGAACCGTTCCATCGAACCGCAAATCGCGCGGTGGATCATTACCGGTTGTTTTTTCTCGCTATTGGCATCGATATAAAAAGCGCCAAATCGCTCAGGCAGATTGAAATCGATCTGGGTGGTGCCAAGTTGCCAGGTCCTACCAATGGCGTCTTTGAGCACATATTCAAACTTAGGCCCGTAAAACGCGCCCTCACCCGGATTTATACCGGTGGTGATTTTGCCGTCGGACTTTTCCTTGATCTCTTCAAGGACTTCCATCATTACCTTTTCAGCATAATCCCAACTGGCGTCATCGCCGACGCGCTTTTCCGGCCGGGTCGACAAAAGAACCTCGATTTCTTCAAACCCGAAATCGGCATAGACCGACAGAATCAGATCGTTGATACGCATGCATTCGGCATGCATTTGCTCTTCAGTACAGAACACATGCGCGTCGTCCTGGTTAAATCCTCTTACGCGCATCAATCCGTGCAGAGCACCGGATGGTTCGTATCGATGAACAACGCCAAATTCCGCCAATCGTACTGGTAGATCGCGATAGCTTTTCAAGCCATGTTTGAAAATCATAACGTGCCCGGGGCAGTTCATCGGCTTGATTGCAAACACGCGGTGGTCAGCGGTTTCATCCTCGGGATGGGTGAAGGCATGGGCGGATTTTACCGCAAACATGTTTTCCTGGTACCAACCCCAGTGGCCAGAAGTCTCCCATAGCGATTTATCGAGAATTTGCGGGGCGTTGACTTCCTCGTAGACACCCTCCAGGCGACGCCGCATATAGCTCACAAGGTTCTGGAACATACGCCAGCCCTTTGAATGCCAGAATACCACGCCAGGGCCTTCTTCCTGAAAATGGAACAGGTCCATTTCACGGCCAAGTTTTCTATGGTCGCGCTTACCGGCTTCCTCCAACATGAAAAGATAGTCTTTGAGCTGCTTATCGTCGGCCCAAGCGGTGCCGTAAACCCGGGTCAGCATGGCGTTGTTTGAGTCGCCTCGCCAATAGGCACCGGCCACATTCATCAGTTTGAATGCATTGCCGATATCATTGGTGGACCGCATATGCGGACCACGGCACAGATCCAGCCAGTCACCCTGGCGATAGATCTTCAACTCCTGATCGTCAGGGATCGCATCGATCAATTCGATCTTGTAGCTCTCACCCTGATCCGAGAAGTATTTGCGGGCCTGATCTCTGGTCCAGATCTCCTTGGTAAAGGGCATGTTGCGCGCGATGATCTCACGCATTTTTTTCTCGATGACCGGCAGATCTTCCGGGGTAAACGGTTCATTGCGGGCAAAATCGTAATAAAATCCGTTTTCGATGACCGGTCCGATGGTCACCTGTGTACCGGGCCAAAGCTCTTGGACAGCTTCCGCAAGGACGTGAGCGCAGTCATGGCGGATCAATTCCAGCGCACGCTCATCGTTACGGGTGACAATTTCGATTGCGCCGTCGGTTTCGATCGGATCGACTAGATCACGCAATTCGCCGTCAAACGAATAGGCGACCGCTTTCTTCGAGAGGGATTTTGAAATTCCTGCAGCAATTTCGGCTCCGGTAACTCCGGAGGAATATTCGCGTGCAGAACCATCGGGGAATTTTACAGAGACTTGATCAGGCATTGGTTTCTCCTATCCAATCCCGCAAACGGGCGCGGGTGGCGGGCGGAAAATTTGTACAGGCGCGATTTAGGTGATTTGATTGCCAAGGGCAAGGGGTGTCACAGACCAGACCAGCTAAATATTGAATGATAATCCAGTAAATAGACCGCCAACGGAATGGGTGCGATCGCGATCATGGCGGTTATTAAAAAAGCCCAGAATGAAAACAATCCGCTCATGCCGGCGATCATGGACAGCCCGCCTCCCCCACCAACCAGGCTATTGCCGGGAATATTCAGCGCAAGCGCGAAAGCGATATGCCGATTTTTGATCAGAAACGGAATGAACCGGTTTGGCGATCTTTGGACAATCATCAAGAGCCGCTCGGAAGGGGATTTTGCAGCGATTTCCAATATGAAATCACGCGCGCGGGTAAGGCCAAGGAAGCCAAACAAATATGCAATTGTCGAGATTGGGATGAACCGGCCGGCGGAATAAGCCATAACCATTGCGAAAACCATGCAGGCATAGACCAACAAGGCAATCCGGGCGCCAAAGACCATGATCATGGCAAATCCGATCTCGGCACCGGGAACAAAGGGAAGTGCAGACGCCATGACATATATGGAAGACAGGGCCAGGACCGCCGCATCAAGCCGTCCACCGCCCTCGGAGGCAAGATTCATCTCGGAATTGATTGCTATCCAGCGGCTGATGAACATGCCGGTCATGATCAGCACAATGTACAAGCACAGAATGGCTGCCCATCGCCAATGCCTGTTCATGACGAAAATGCCATGAATTGCGGTGCACGGCGTATGGCCGGCACCAAAGCTGATCCTCCAATCCGCATAAAACCCCCTTACGGATTGAGGCAAATTATATCGCAGGATCAGTTCATATGAAAGCAGCGGGCAAATGCAGCGCTTGTTTCAAGCCAGATTCACGGTCATGTCAGTGGCGAAGCCATCTTGATTTCGCCTACGCGAATGTCGTTTCGATTGTGCAATTGCTGATTGGCGAATCTTTTCAATACAGTTGCCGCGGTTTCATCAAGTTCCAATAGAGAATCGATCATTGAAGCGATTGCCACTTCAGCGGCTCTGCCAGCACCGTCATGGGCTTTCAGCGCAATTCCAAATCCAAGTTGGGGTAATGCCGCGACATGGACGCCTTCGGCACCGTTTTTCAGGAATACCTGGCCCTGCATTGCGGCCATGACCTCGCTATCACAAGCACCGGTGCCACCGACAAGCTCTGGATGGGCAAAACAAGCGCCTTGTATCCTTTTCATCGCGGAGGCACGCGCCTTGTCGTCATTGGCCCCAACGCCAAATCGTGCAAATGCGATGGCAAGGCTTTGCAGTGGAATCGAATAGGTGGGGATCGAACAGCCATCAATGCCGTAGTTGTCTGAATTGTGCTTCTCGCCGGTCACTTCACGCATAAGCGCGGCTATCCTGCCCTGTACCGGATGATCGAACCGTACATAGCCCTCAATGGGCAGTCCTTCATGTTTTGCCAGTGCCAAGAAGCCGGAATGCTTGCCGGAACAGTTATTGTGAATGGATTCTGCCTGCCTGCCCCGCCTTGCGAGCTTTTCGCGGTCAGCCTCAAGCGCCGGCAGCTGTTTACCGCATTCAAGGCAAGTTTGATCCAGATCGATTTTCTCCAGCATCTCACCGGCAGTACGAACATGGATCTCTTCGCCATAATGCGATGCGCAGGCCAAGGCCAAATGAGGTGGTTCATAGCCGAATGCGTCTGCTGCACCGGATTCAATCAAGGGAATTGCCTGCAAAGCCTTTACTGCGGAACGCGGGAAAACCGGCAAATCCGCGGTGCCGTGGACCGAAACAAGCCCCCCTTCGGCATCGGCAACCACAATGTCGACCGAGTGGCGACTTTCGACAAATGGCCCGCGTGTTACCTCGACGACAGCAGAAGGCTTGGCTGATTTCATCGATCTCTCCAAATGCAAGTGAATTCTGGTGGTATTACCACCAACGCATCTCTTGGGGAACGGGATCATACCCACTTGTCCCCCACGGATTGCATCTGGCAACGCGTTTTATTGAGAGCCATGAGCCGGCAACCAAGCCGTATCTGGCAATTGCCTCATAAGCGAATTCTGAGCATGTCGGCTGGTGACGGCAGGATTGTCCGACAAATCCGGACAAAGTCAGTTGATACAAACGCACCAGGCCAATCCCCAACAGGCGACCGGGCGTCTTTGGCCACTCGCCCTGGTAGTTTCTGCTGTTCAGACGAGGGTCTTGCTTATTCTGAGGCGCATCGTCAGCGCACACGATAGCCAATTCCGGCTGCCGACAAGGCAGAAGCCGCCGCCTTTTGAACTTTCTCTTTCCTTTCAGCTTTCGATTGGGCTGAGGGCATGGATTTAGCTTTGGTCTGCTGACCGGATTCAATCTGTTCGATACAGTCGACAACCGCGTCAAAGGCAAGCAAGGTGGAAGCATGTCTGGCCTTGTAGTCGCGCACCGGCTCCAGAAACCGAAACTCTTCGAATTTTCCAGATGGCGGTTCTGCGTTGTCTTTCAACATCGCGTACATGTCGCTTTTCAGTTTCTTCAATTCGGCTGCAGTCGAACCGATGACATTCTTCGCCATGATCGATGACGAGGCCTGACCGAGCGCACAAGCCTTTACTTCATGGGCAAAATCGGTGACGACGCCATCCTTCATTTTCAAGTCAACAATTACGGTGGAACCACATAACTTGGAATGCGCCTTTGCCGTCGCGTCCGGGTCTTTCAGCCGGCCGATATGGGCAATATTGCCGGCATATTCCAGGATCTTGCTGTTGTAGACGTCATTCAGCATGGTTCAGCGCTCTTGTGCATATCGGTAACAGATATAGTCAAGTGATGGCCGGAAATCGATAGCAATAACGCATGAACCGGTTAATTGATGTTGCTGCCCCCGATCAGACAGCAAAAACCCCGGACAAGCCGGGGTTTTTATTGAAAGGCAGTCTTGGCAGTAAGGTTGTTCTTAGTAACATACCTTTACCTTGCGCCAGACATGGTAACCAAGATATGGGTCCCAAACTTTCTGGTTCTGCCAGGTACACCCATAGTAAGGTGCGCCATATACCGGACGGGCACCGGCGATAAGTCCGCCAAGAACTGCTCCACCGATGAATGCACCAACAAGCTTACCGTTGCCTGCCTGTGCTTCGCTAGGTGCAGCGAGCGATCCGGTTGCAACCATAGCTACTGCCGCGGCACCAGCTATGACCGAGTTACGAAGGGTTTTGCGTGTCATCACGTTTCTCCTGTTGGTTTAGGAACATGTTCCGTTCCGATGAGCTATATCTATGCTCGCAACATCGTGAACGATGTGCAGTCGAACACATTTCGGATGAACACAGCTTGAACGGCCCTTCACACGAAAAAAAATGTCATGTTTTTGAAAATAAAGCGGCTTATTGCCTTCTGTGGAGAATTGAAGAACAATATGGTTGCATTATATCGAATAGAGTCTGGTCACCGTGCCGAAAGCGAAAACACTCGTTTAGGCCCCGGAACCTGGCCAAAGCCAATTGATGCGTCTGGTATATCCTTTTCCGCATTTCCAAAGGCTGCGACTGGTCCGAATCCAGAGAATATACGTAACGCCTTGGAAGTGAGTTATGCGGGAGATTGATATGGACGCCGTCCTCGAGACAATAAAGAAGACTGGTGCGCGGAAAATTCTTGATAAATCCGAGCGCCCCAGTGCCGAAGAGGCCGAAGCTGCGGTTCGCACGCTGCTGAAATGGATTGGCGAGGATGTGAACCGCGAGGGTCTTCTGGACACGCCAGGTCGTGTCGCCAAGGCCTATAGCGAAATGTTTGCCGGGTACAATGAAGACCCGGAAACCGTGCTTGGCCGGACTTTCGAGGAAGTCGGCGGTTATGACGACATGGTCCTGGTCAAGGACATAATCTTTCATTCCCATTGCGAACATCACCTGGTACCCATCATCGGCAAGGCGCATGTTGCCTATTTGCCGGACGGCAAGGTGCTGGGCCTGTCAAAAATTGCCCGAACGGTGGAGATTTTTGCCCGGCGCCTGCAAACCCAGGAGAACATGACTGCGCAAATCGCTCATACGATTGACGAAGTACTGCAGCCCCGTGGTGTCGCGGTAATGATTGAAGCGGAACATATGTGCATGGCGATGCGCGGCATCCGCAAGCAGGGTTCAACGACAACAACGACCTGCTTTACCGGTCAATTCCGTAATGATCCGAACGAACAGGTAAATTTCATGACCCTGCTTCGTCTGAACAGAGACTAGGTCAGTCACGGGCAAAACTTCAAATCTAAAGCCCAACGAGAATTTTCATGACGCAGAAATTTGGAATTGTTGCCGATGCCAAGGAATTGGAAAGCGGTCAGATACTCTCTCCAAAATTTAATAAAGATGGTCTGGTGACCGCGGTCGTGACCGATTATAAGAGCGGCGAATTGCTGATGGTCGCCCATATGAATGACACGGCGCTTCAAAAGACGCTTGAAACCGGCCAAACCTGGCTCTGGAGCAGATCCCGTCAGTCATTATGGCTGAAGGGTGAGTCTTCTGGTTCTATCCAGAATGTTGTCGAAGCACGACTGGATTGTGATCAGGATGCGATCTGGCTGAAAGTTAAGAGACAAAAAGCGGAAGACACGTGTCATACCGGACGGAAATCCTGCTTTTACCGGCGAATAGTAACCAAAGATGGCGATTTTCGCCTGGAATTTGCCGAATAGAGTTGCCAGCGGGCAATTTCATTTACATTTTAATTAGAGTTTATGCATTATCCTGTCGGGCAGACCGGATAACACCACTTTACCGTATTGGTGCCGTGGCGGCATCGAGGAATTGACCGGCAATGTTTTTGTTTAATGGGAAAATGGGGACAGTCTCCCAAAGCGATACAGAGAACCAGGAAATTACCAGCAAGTTTCAGGGTGCCGATACGCTTGAGCAAGAAAATACCGCCGCAGAAATAAATCTTGAATTGCCGACCTCCGTCTCTACGGAAAATGAACCACCCACTCCTGTTGCAAACAAGAAGCCCCGTGGCGGAATTGCGCTTGCGCTCGGCGGCGGCGCTGCCAAGGGATGGGCTCATATCGGCGTATTGCGCGCCTTTGAAGAAGCGCAGATACCGGTAAGAATGATCGCGGGAACCTCCATTGGCGCACTTGTCGGCGGTTGCTTTCTGGCAGGTAAACTCGATGAGCTCGAAGAATTTGCCCGATCGATGACGTTTTCGGGCATGATCCGCTTTATGGATTTTTCAATACGTGGCGCCGGCCTTATTTCCGGACAACGGCTGAGCAATCGCATGGCGCAGCATTTGGGCGGGGTTCAGATCGAGGATCTCGATCGCGATTTCGTCAGCATATGTACCGATATCAGAACCGGTCACGAGATCTGGCTGCATGACGGACCGTTGGTTGAAGCTATCCGTGCATCCTATGCCCTGCCGGGCGTGTTCATGCCCGTGGAACATAATGGCCGGCACCTGGTCGACGGCGCGATTGTAAATCCGGTTCCGGTTTCTGCGTGCAGGGCCTATGAACCCGATATCGTGATTGCCATTGATCTGAACAGCGAAGCCTTTGGCCGTGCGACGGTAATAAAATCATCTCACTACGAGACAACCAATGTTTCGCAAGAGGCTGAAGTTGTAGATCAAGAATCCGGCGATCCGTCTGCAAATGCCTTCAAAGACCTTCAGGTACAACCAAAATCCAGACTGGGCACAACCGGCGTGATGATGGAGGCATTCAACATCATTCAGGACCGGATTGCCCGAGCGCGGATGGCCGGAGATCCTCCGGACTATGTCGTCAGGCCGAGATTGTACCAGATCGGGCTTGCCGACTTTCACAAGGCAGATGAATCAATTGCCATCGGCTATCGCGAGGCGAAACTCCGAATCTGTGAACTGACAGATGAAGGAAGCCTTGAAACCGTCTGAAATAATTGGGTTTTATCCAGCTGCAATATAGTTGCGCATATCTTCGGCGTCTTTTTCCGCCTGCTGAATCTTCCGTTTCACAACATCACCGATGGAGATGATTCCGGTCAATTTGCCATCAGTAACGACAGGGACATGGCGAAAACGGTTTTCGGACATGACACCCATCACCTGATCGACCGTGTCGGCCTCGTCGCAGGATATGACGGCGCGCGTCATATAGGCTGCAACCGGCTGTTTGAGCACTGATGCACCGGATTTTGATATTTCACGGACGATGTCGCGTTCCGAAATAATTCCAGCTACATTTTCATTTGAATCTACAACAACCATCGCTCCGACCCGGTTTTCGGCCAGAATGTCGACCACTTTCGACATTTTCTCATCCTGGACGATGGTAAAAACATCTCTGCCTTTTTCGGCAAGAATGGACGCTACGGTCATGATTTCCTCCCCTTCATCAAACCCCAAACCCCGATTTCACAACCGATCTCCGCTTGATCGGCCACGAAAATCATATTGTTCCGCCCATATGTTGCGCTGAACACGAAGAATTTACAAGTGCAGCAAACAACGTGCGGAATTATAGTAGGTTAGATTGTGGTTTTGTTCGGTCAAATAACGAAAAGAAAAACAAACCGGCCAGGAAGCCGCCAATATGAGCCTGCCAGGCTATGGGTTGGTCTGCGCCCGCAATCGGAATTGCACCACTGCCAAAGACCAGGTTGATTGCCATCCAGACGCCCATAAATGTCAGAAAGACCCGGTTTGTGAAGCTTTGAGCAAGTGTCAGAGCCGGCCCGTCAGCCGTAATCATACCCCGCCGCCCGCCTTGAAAGGCGAATCTGGCCGCTGCCCCCATATGCCCCGACACAACCGCGGATGCCCCTATAACAGGAATAAGATCGCCGATATGGAACAACAGGTGCAACAGTGCGCCTCCAAGGGCGGCAATGATGGACAAAATCAGGAAACGAGTTGTACCTACCCGCCTTGCCAAGGGCGTGCCAAAAGCGGCCATCCATAGAAGGTTCATGAACAAATGCGCCCAGCCGCCGTGCAGGAACGCATAAGTTACCGGGCTCCACCATGCAGCCATTTCGATGGGCAATTGCGTCGCAATGTCGGAATATCGTGCCGGAATGAACGAGAATGCGTAAATCGTCCATAGATTCTGGTCAGGTTGCAAAAAGTATTCACGAACCACATGGACCACAAACATGACCGCAGCGAGCCAGACGATTACCGAGGGCAGATTGAAGACAGGTTCTCTGCCCCTGCCCGGACCTGAATAACCGGGTTGTTCCGGGCCGTTATAACCGGGGTCGTCTGGCTGATTATCATTATCGGGATTGGACAAATTCATAGGAACTGACCTAGCGCCGATTTGTGATCAATTCCAGACGAAAGTTGTGAAAGACAAGCGCTAACAAAAAAAACCGTCTGACCCGGGTCCAGGTCAGACGGTTGGTCGCGTCCCTGTTACAAAGCCGTCCTGTGTTGAAGTTGGTTCAGTTCTTAACACGAAAGTCCGGTTGGCTTTTGACGCCATCCTAACGGAGCCATTTCATGGTCTCATTTCGCCGCGCAATTCTCAACATCAATACTCTGTTAAGGTTAACGCCGCCGGGTTGTGGGTAAACAAAATGATCTGAAGCGGCCAAAGTCAGCTGTCGCTATAAATTGGCACGAAGCCTGCAACGATGTTCCTGAATCCCTTGCGGAACACGGATTCTGTGCGGAATCGGGACAATTGGGCAAATTTTTGCCGAAAAACCTGATTTTCTCACTTCCGTGACCGCTGAAACGACAAATGTTACGAAAGACAGGTCATTTTGAGACACGCCGGCTCACAGGAACTATTCGAATATTGGAACCTATTGCGTGCAGGTCGACCTGCACCGGAACGCAGTGAGGTCGAACCGAGCGATATACGCACAATCTTGGGTGACACATTTATCCTGGAAGTGTCGCTGCAACTGCGTTCAATATCCTTTCGCCTGGCTGGGACACGGCTGTGTGCAGCCCATGGCAGAGAACTTAAAGGTCTGGGATTCCTGGCCTTGTGGCAGGAAGAAGACAATTTCGATATCGCGCGGGCCGTCAACCGGGTTTACCAGGAATACGAGCCGATGCTGCTAAGCTATGTTGCCCTCACAGAGGAAAAGCGCGCATTGGAATATGAAGCGGTCATGCTGCCCTTGATGCCGGCTGCTGGTGGAAATGCGCGGTTGCTGGGCATTGCCACACCAAAAACAACCCCCTATTGGCTCGGTTCTGAATCTCTTGTTCAATGTCGCCTAAGAAATGCTCGCAATATAAGTGTGCCGGAAACATCGCCTTCCCTGATGCCGGACTACAGTATCGCACCTCCTGAAGCTGATAATCTTCCAAAGGGACAAAGGCGGATTGCCCATCTGACGGTATTCGATGGCGGGCTTTCCTGACCGTTCGCGTGTCTTCAACAAAAAAATACTGAAAACCCCCAAAAATTCCGCTTTTTTCGACGGGTGCTCACAAATCGTTAACCATCCGCGTAAATAATAAACCCGTTCAATATCGTGTTTGTCTAATTTTGCGGGTGAAGCATGGGTGCAGTAAGTGCACACTACGATGATTTGGGCCTGAGTGACCGTGAGCGGCAGTTCCAACGCGTGGATCTGACGCTGTTTGGTCGCTACATGCTATCCAACAGGCAGGAATATCCATGTCAGGTGCTGAACATGTCACCTGGCAGCGCGGCATTGATGACCCCTCACCTGGGCGATGTGGGTGAGCGGGTTGTTGCCTATATCGACCACGTTGGTCGGCTGGAAGGCATCGTCCTGAGAATTTTTGATGGCGGCTTTGTTATCAGCGTCAATGCGACCGAGCGGAAGCGGGACAAGCTGGCGGCAAAACTGACCTGGCTGGCCAATCGCCATGAACTAAACCTTGCCGAGGACAGGCGTCACGAACGCATCGTCCCGCGTCAGAGGGCCACCGAAATAAAGCTCGAGGATGGACGCACCTATCAAACCCGCATTATTGACCTGTCGCTATCCGGCGCTGCGATCGAAATGACCGTTCGCCCGGCAATCGGTACCGTGATGTGGATTGGAAACATGCGCGGCCGTGTCGTGCGGCACTTTGATGAAGGCGTAGCGATCGAGTTTGCTGCGGTTCAGACACGCGACTCCCTTGAACGCTTTCTGATTGGCATGCCAGACGGCTAATTTCCTACCATTCATCCGGCGCGATAGCGGATCTTTGTGCCTGGTTTAACTTTCATTTTCCATTTGATCACTCTACGCGCGTTATCAGCCATGGCTGATGGCGTATTTTTGGTTATCAATGTCTTAAAATTCACATCAAATTTGAATAAAATTTAGTATTAATTCGATTATTTATTTATTTTAATTCATGTAAATACTGCTGACTATTTTTTTCTGTAAATAAAATCATCAATGATATCTGTGTCCCTCTAGACGGGGATAACAGATGACGAAAATAAGCAAGACTATACTTGCGGTCTCTGTGGCGGTTGCAGTTTCATGGTCTGCCAAAGCCGAGGCGAAGCAAGTAAATAACCTACACATGCCGGTAACGGGAAGAACCTCCCAACCGATTGGCCACTACGAGTATTGCAAACGTCACCGGAGGGATTGCAATCTGCGTTCCATTGACACGCGCCCGGTCAAGCTGAGCCGCAAGGCCTGGCGTGACATGGACGAAGTCAACAGGGCGTCAAACACGTCTGTTCGGCCGGTCACCGATCTCGACTACTACAATACCGAAGAATATTGGACCTATCCCAAGCGATTTGGCGATTGCGAAGATTATGTGCTGATGAAGCGCAAAATGCTGATGCAACGCGGATGGCCGGCTAGCAGCCTGCTGATCACAGTTGTACGGCAGCCAAATGGCGACGGACATGCAGTTCTGACCGTGCGGACCGACAAGGCTGATTTCGTGCTGGATAATCTGCGAGACAAGATCCTGCCCTGGCAGGATACCGAGTATCGCTATCTAAAACGCCAGTCAGCCTCGAATTCGGGACGCTGGGAAGGAATCGAGGATTACCGGACCGGTATCGTTGGCAGCGTGAATTAGACTGCCAATACCCCCAAAAGATCAGTTTCGATCCGGTCGTGTCCCTGCCTTCCCGTCCCTAATGACCGGATCGGGGGGCTGACTTATGGTCTCTAAGTCAGCCCCAGCCGACGGGAAAACGGACAGATCAGACGCTGACTATTCCGGTAATCAACAGTGCCTGGAAGATAAGCACGCCGGAGCAGAAGCTCCATATTGCCGCAAGGCCGCCCGCAATAAGCAAGCCGAGAACCGGCAATGTACCGGCTGACCATCGACGCAGTGTTGCAGAAACCAGCATGTAAGGGCCTGCGATCATAAAGATCAGCAATGTACATAGCATGGCGGTTAGCCCGCCCCGCGACACGTGAAATCGCGGATCGGAACCTGTAAAGAACTCCAGTATCGAAGCGGCAATACCGGACAGGGTAAAACCGCAACACAATACAAATATCAGAAGTACCCAATCCGGCACGCATTTACCCTTTCTTTACCATAAAAATGGAAGGTCAAAGCCCCAGGTAAACTGAGCTGCAATTGCTGTGCCGGTTGGATATTGTGCCATTTTGGGACAGTCGACCGAACTTTTTTTGGGAAACGAGTTGATGAGCACTACGTCCCCTCCCCTTTATGTTCCGTCTGACGTTGTCGGACGCACCAGGTCGAACTATGTGGGCAGTCTAAATGCCAGCCAGAGCGACAATGTAGGCTCCGGTGGCGGACAGAGGGAGACAGGCTTGACGGCCCGCTTGCTGATGATCCTGTCAATTGTGCTGACCGGGGTCACTGGTGTTGTCCTGCTGCTGGTCTGGATGGTGGGCACGGAACTATCGCGCGCGGGACATACGATCGACACCTCAATGCGCCAGATCGAAATCGGCAATGATGTTCTGGCCGTTCAGGCAAACCACATCAGGTTTCGCTCACAAAGGCGCAATGGTATTGTCGATCGCGCTGATCTGTATTTCTTCTGGCCGCAAATGTCCGGTTTTACGGAGGCGCTGGAAAATGAATTCAACAGCGACACCGTAAATCCCAACATACTTTTTGTGACGCTTGAGCCCAGGCGAATGAGCCGGGACATGTCCGGTCGAATCGATGCGATCTACCGCAAGTTCTTCGTCGGCGCACCCACATCCGCACCGGGCGGCTTGCTTCGGCAGAACCTGTCGACTGCAAGCGGATATGCGGGAGAGTATCTTGTTTTCGAACGTAGTAATCCTCAACCCTTCGTGGCGCGTTGCGTTGAAGATTCAGAGGCTGGAGCCACGCCCTACTGCATCAGGGACTTTCACATCGGACGCGATATCTCGGTGACCTACCGATTTCATATCTCGCTACTGGACCAATGGATGCCGCTCGATTATGCGATTCGCGCCAGTATCAATGCGATGATCGTGCAGTGAGCTCGGATGAGATGTCGTTAGTCCAGATCGATGTCCAGAATTGCCATTGAAAAACTGTAGGAAAGTTCGCCTTCGTCCTCATCGCGATAGAGAACACCGAGAAATTCATCACCCTTGTAAACCTCGCAGGAATCGTCCTTCTTTGGCCGGGCCTTGACTGTCAATCCAGGCGTTCCGAAAACCTTTGTAAAATATGCATTTAGCTTTCTGATTTCGTCAGGGTTCACAGTTATTCTCCGATGAATTTGAAGATCAGTAATTAAGATTGCTGCAAGCGATCCAGACTGTGTTTCACAATCGCATTGCTTGTCGCATGGCTGTGCCGAAACTGTAAAGGGGCACCCCTAAATTACAACACAATTCATCGGTCGTGAATTAACTGCCGATTTTATCCTGATCGAGGATCTGATCCATTGTCCTAGACGGTTCCGGGCACCCTGCAGGACCAATAACCTTGGCCGGAACTCCGGCGACGGTTACTTTTTCCGGTACCGGCTTGACCACCAGTGAGCCTGCGGCAATCCGGGAACACGAACCCACTTCAATATTGCCAAGAACGGTTGCGCCAGCTCCGAGCAAGACGCCATGGCCGATCTTCGGATGGCGGTCTCCATCCTCCTTGCCGGTGCCGCCCAGCGTTACGCTATGGACCATCGATACATTGTCGCCAATGGTTGCCGTGGCGCCGATCACGATGCCGGAAGCATGGTCCATGAAGATACCCTTGCCGATCTTTGCGGCAGGGTTGATGTCGGTCTGGAATACCTGGCTGGACCTGCTTTGCAGATAGAGTGCGAAATCACGGCGGCCCTGAATCCAATTCCAATGCGCCAGTCTGTGGGTCTGAACCGCATGGAACCCCTTGAAGTAGAGGATTGGCTCAATCAGCCTGGTGCAGGCCGGATCGCGATCATAGACTGCTGCAATATCGGTCCGCAGAAATTCGCGATATTCCGGCCACTCCTTCAGCATTACCTCAAATGCACGACGAACGGTATCAGCTGAAACTTCGCGATTATGCAGGCGTTCGCTGATACGAACGAAGACTGCATCCTCAAGATAGTCGTGGTTTAGAATTGTCGAATAGATGAAAGTCGCCAGAACCGGCTCGCTTTCGATAATCTTGGTGGCCTCGTCCCTTACCGCTTTCCAGACCGGGTCAACAATATCGCGCTCGTCTTGCGCGGAGGACTTTGCGGAAACATTTGTAGCCATATCCAGCTCCGGAAAATTTTTTCGATTTCTCTATTCTAGGTACCAAAATCGGGTAAACAAGACCGTAAATTGTGAACAATAATTCTAATCGGTGAACAGTCAAAAAATCTGAACCGGCAACAAACGATGCTGACGGATGGGTCAAATCAGCCGGACAGGAAATCGACGACCAGTTGTTTATGTGTGCGGTCCCCAACGGCATTCATGTGGTTCCGGCCCGGAATCTCGCGGTAGATTGCATTCGGCATGATTTCAGCCAGCTTTGCACCGTCGACGGCGACATCATCTTCCGAGCCAATCGCAATCAGCACTTCATTTTGGATGTTCTCAAACAATTCGATCGGAAGGAAATCCCGCGCGCCCATTATACAGGCCGCGAGCGCTTCAAGGTCGGAACCGGTCGACTCGGCGAATTTCCGGAATTCCCGGCCAATCACGGTTGGAACATCTTCCATGGAAGGTGCCAGCAGGCCGTCACGGATTTCGGTTGAATCAAACCCGCCTTCAACCATGTTGTAGCCATTTCCCGAGAAAACCAATCTGGAGATATTTTCAGGTTGCCTACCGGTCATGGAGGCGGCTATACGTGCTCCAAGCGAGTAGCCCATCACATTGGCCTTCTCGACTTCCAGATACTGCAGAAGCGCGAATGCATCATCCGCCATCCGGTCAAGACTGTAATCAGCCTGTGACAGGCTCTTGGTACTTCCACCGTGACCGCGATTGTCGAATGCAACGACGTGGTAGCCCGAATGGGCCAACAGTTTTACCCAGCCGGTATTGACCCAGTTCACCTCCTTGTTGGAAGCAAAGCCATGGACAAGGAGGATCGTATCGCCCACGCCTCGTTCCACAAAGGAAATCTCGAGGGGGCCGGAATTGGTTTCTATTTCAGCTATTGGCATTGCAGTTTCCGGGACAGGTTCGGTGCAGAAACATGATGAGACATCATGGCACTGGTCAGGTTGGATAAAAACTCTTTGCACGGAGTGTAGATTCTTTTAATACATGAACAATCGCAAATTGGGATTAAACGAGAATATGGCTGGTAATACCGTACCGCATTTTCAGAACGACAAGGGCGTCCATACAATCGAGATCGGGGTCAAGGAATTCATGTGCTGCGGAGCCAGCGCACCTTACGACCATCCGCATGTATATCTGGACATGGGATCAGACTCCGAAATTGTCTGCCCTTACTGCTCTACCCTGTACAAATACAATCCCAATCTGGCTGAGACCGAAACCAGCCCTGATGGCTGCATTTATGCGGACGTCGCCTAAGCCCGCGTATCCTTAGATGAACAAACCGAGTAACCGCCGCACCGTGTTGATCAGCGGTGGAGGTATTACCGGGCTTACAGCTGCCCTCTGCCTCGCAAAAGCGGGTTTTCGGACGGACATTTTCGAGAAGGCAGAGGGCTTTGAGACGGTCGGCGCTGGCATTCAGATTTCTCCCAATGCGCTTAACATTCTTGATGAAATCGGGCTGTCAGACCAACTGAAAAGCGTCGCAGTGGCACCGTCGGCCATTCGCGTAATGGCGGCGATAAGCGGTCGTGAAATCACGAAAATCCCACTTGGTTCTTCAATCATCAAACGCTACGGCGTCCCTTTTCTGGTCGTGCACCGCGCCGATCTACATCAGGTCCTGGCACGTGCGGTCCATGAAAATCCCGACACCAATCTGCACCTGAACGCGAGCGTCGAAGACCTTGCCATTCACGCCAATGGGGTGACCGGCATGGTCTTCAAGGATGGCCAGATGATGGAGTATCCGGCTTCCGCCCTGATCGCGGCTGACGGTGTATGGTCGAAATTGCGTCAGTCACATTTCCTGGAAAAGCCGGCGAGCTATTCCGGGCTAATTGCCTGGCGCGGATTGATTGCAACAGACCAATTGCCGGGTTCACATGATCTTGAAAACACCCAGCTTTGGCTGGCTCGAGACGCCCACGCCGTCAGCTATCCGGTTCGAAATGGCAGGCATCTGAATATTGTTGTCATTACGAAAGACAAGGCCGGCAAGACAATCGAGGCCGGTGAAAGAAACTGGTCGCAATCCGCGACGGCTACTGAACTGAAGGCCAAATTGCCATTATGGTGCGATGAATTTTGTTCGCTGTTGAGTTATCGAACCAGATGGACGCGCTGGCCACTCTATCACAATGCCAAAACCAGAAACTGGCTCAGAGGGCCAACGGCCATGGCCGGAGATGCCGCCCATGCAATGTTACCGTTTGCTGCACAAGGCGCCGTTATGGGCATTGAAGATGCGGCGGTGTTGGGTAATTGCATGGCAGAAGTAATGCTCGAGGATGTCTCCATCGAAGACGCTTTGTCAAAATTCCAGAAGCTGAGGCAACCTCGTATACGCCGTGCAGAAAAGCTGGCCATCTCGAATGGGCGCATCTACCACCTGCCGCAGCCGTTCGCCACGGCGCGTAATTTGGGCATGAAACTCCTTGGCGGTGAACGTCTCCTGGCACGCCAGGACTGGTTATATGGCTGGCAGGCGGATTAGTGTGGCCTAATTGTTAAGAGACGGCCGACGAGGCAACCCTTGCTTAGTCCTGGAGCGCTTGTGGCGAATGCAGGCGCAAACCCAGTAACAGGCTATGCGTGGTTGGCGTCCACTTTCCTGTGTTCAGCCCGGCAACCCTCAAGCCATCTGCCGCCCATATATTGCACGGCCGGAATATGTGGAACCCGCCATTGGCCACAAAAAATACATCCCCGGTGCCCAACCCCTTGCCCGGGAGAATTTCGTGATTGTTGCGAAAACCGGCAATGCTGTCCTCTATGAAGTCGAGCAGGCGCTCGGTGCCACCCGCCGGCAAATCCACGGCAAAGGCATTTTCCAGGCCGGTGATGTCGCCGGCGGGAACCATTCGAACCACCGAATTGTCACCGGTAACGGCAGTGAAAGTCGGCCCGGGTCGGATATCGGTTAGATTGCGAGCTGTCGTGTAAAATGCATGGGAGCCCCATCCAAAGACCAGGAATTTCAGATTCGGATTGAATATGGGAATGCCATCCGCCGCCAGATGAGCAAATCTATCGCGGACCGCATCATCGACGGGGATGGCAAAATCGGCGTGAAGCAGGGTCGTCAGCAAGTAGATGCGCTCGGTATTTCCCGGCGCACGGCCTGAGTCAGCGTGTCCCGGATAAATCGCTCCAGCAACGCTCGCAACCAAATAGACAAATACCACCAAAGCCAGCACACCCAATGTGCCAGCAATCAGGCGGAGGATCCGCCACATGTCGTAACTCCGAGTTAGTTTGATTCCCGACCCTAGTGCAGAATCTGGCTCAAGAACAGTTTTGTCCGTTCATGTTTCGGATTGTCAAAGAATTCCGAAGGAATGTTCTGCTCGACAATCTGGCCCTGGTCCATGAAGATCACACGGTCAGCTACCTGCCTGGCAAAACCCATTTCGTGGGTAACGCAGAGCATTGTCATGCCGTCTTCCGCCAGTTCCACCATGGTTTCGAGAACCTCCTTGATCATTTCAGGATCAAGTGCGGATGTCGGCTCATCAAACAACATGATGCGCGGGTTCATGCAAAGTGACCTGGCGATGGCAACGCGCTGTTGCTGGCCGCCGGACAGTTGTCCGGGATATTTGCTGGCCTGCTCCGGAATCTTCACCTTGGACAGGTAATGCATGGCGACTTCTTCTGCTTCGCTCTTCGGCATCTTGCGAACCCAGATCGGCGCAAGCGTGCAATTTTCCATGATTGTCAGATGCGGAAACAGGTTGAAATGCTGGAAAACCATGCCGACCTCGCGGCGCACCTCATCGATCTTCTTCAGATCATTTGTCAGCTCGATGCCATCGACAACAATCTTGCCGCGCTGATGTTCTTCCAGCCTGTTAATGCAGCGGATCATGGTCGATTTACCGGATCCCGAAGGTCCGGCGATTACGATACGCTCGCCGCGCATCACCCGAAGATCGATGTCTTTCAGGACGTGAAACTCGCCATACCATTTGTGCATGTCGACGATTTCGACCGCCACATCGGTTTCCGAAATATGCGCCTTGTGCAGGCTTTCTTCGTGGCCGGCTGCGGCTTCCATTCCTGCGTCTGCGACCGGTGCGGGCTTTGCGCCACCATTGGTCGCTGCAGATTTGACCTGTGGGACCGGTGACGATTTTGCAGCTGCCACCTTGGTCTTGGCGGCCGGCTTTGTGGCGCGGGTTGTTTTCGTCTTGGCCTTGGGTTTCGCTGAGGGTGCAGATTTTTCAACTTCTGCTGCAAGTTTCTTGCACTGACCAACCCAGTCATCGCGTTCGATGCGCCCGCTGAACTTCAATAGGTTATCGGCCCAGGCGATCTCAGCTGCCGTCCAGTCTGCGATCTGGGAGTATTTGTAAATACCCGCATCATTCAAAACGGTCTGAAGTTTCGGGCCGACACCGGAGATCTTTTTGAGATCGTCCGGATTTGCCGGTTTTTTTACGGTTTTTGGTTTTTTGGGCTTTATGTCAGCCATTTGTAAGTAACCCCTCGCATTAGGCGTTTTGAGCTAATTTCGTAATTCTATCGGTGACCGGTATCCAATCGTCGTTCCATGAAGATGGAGTATCTACTCATCGAGAAACAGAACAGCCAGAAGATCACAGCCGCAAACAGGTAACCGGTCAGGGACTGCACAGGACTTGCCCAAGTAGAGTCCGTATAGGAAGACTGGATCATGCCAAGAAAATCGAACAGACCGATGATCAGCACCAGTGTCGTATCCTTGAACAGGGCGATGAACGAGTTGACGATTCCGGGAATCACCAATTTGAGCGCCTGTGGCAGAATGATCAGCCGGATCATTTGCCAGTAATTCAGGCCCAATGCCATGGCACCTTCATATTGGCCTTTCGGCAAGGCCTGAATACCACCACGGACGACTTCCGCCATATAGGCTGCCGAGAACAATGCGACTCCGATCAGGGCGCGCAGCAATTTGTCGAAGTTCACGCCTTCCGGCAAGAACAGTGGCAGCATGACCGATGACATGAACAGCACGGTGATGAGCGGAATACCGCGCCAGAATTCGATGAAAATCACCGAAACAAGTCTGATGACGGGCATTTGGGAGCGGCGGCCAAGGGCCAGCAAAATTCCCAACGGCAATGAGGCAACAATACCGGTGATCGCAATGACAAGCGTCACGAGCAATCCGCCCCAAACTTCGGTTTCGACATGTTCCAGACCAAAGGGAACAGCGAAAATGAGCAAGACCAACAGGAGCAGGCCCATAGCCACCGCGACTCCCCGGATGGACGGTCCGGGCGGCGATTCCGAGCCTCTGGCAATGCCATAGGCTATTGCACACAGAATTGCGGTCAATATCACATAATCGATTATGAACTTCGTTACTGACGGAGCAATGATCGAATTTGGAAGCAGGAATCCTTCAAGGCTGATATGCCCGCCTGTCAGCAGTACGAATGCCAGGACCGGGAAAATCGCTATCATGAAGATGACGTTTTCGCGCTTGAACGGTACTGCAGGGATGCACATTGGTATCAAGCCCGCCGCAAACAGGAAGTAGACCAGGTCCACCCGCCAATATTCCTCCAATGGATATCGGCCATAAATAAACTGGTTCATGTAGGTGGCGACATAGGGCCAGCAGGCACCGACCCAGCCATCCGGCCAGATTCCACCCTGTGCGGCAGTGGTACAAAGACGACGGTCCGGTTTGTCCAGATTGTACTCTGCCATAAGGCCGCTGGTGTCCCATACGGCATCAAAAAAGGCGAAGCGAAGTAATGGCGGAATAATCAACCAAAGAAGGTAGACCGCCAGCAGCGTCAGAATTGTATTTGGAATTGACGAGAACAGGTTCTTCCTGACCCACCCAATAACACCAACTTCACTGGCTGGAGGTGGTTCATCACCTGCCATCTCTCCGCGGACAAATGCGATTCCTGCGCTTGGTACAGTGCCGGCAGGGTTTTTTGTATCAGCCATCTTCTATACTCCCCGCCCTATCATCGCTCGACCAGCGCCATTCGCGCATTGAACCAGTTCATGAACCAGGCCGTCAGCAGTGAAATCGTCAAATAAGTCAGCATGGTCATGAGCAATATTTCCACAGCCTGGCCGGTCTGGTTAAGCGCTGTGCCTGCAAATACCGAGACAAGCTCGGGATAGGCAATCGCAACCGCCAGCGAGGAGTTCTTGGTCAAATTCAAATACTGATTAGTCATTGGCGGGATGATCACCCGCATGGCCTGGGGTATCACGACCAAACGCAAGGTCGGTCCCGATCGCAATCCAAGCGCATTTGCCGCCTCAGTCTGCCCTTTATTGACCGCGAGAATTCCCGCTCGGACAATTTCGGCGATATAGGCCGCAGTATAGGTCACCAAGGCCACCAGTAGACCCAGGAACTCCGGAATGACGCGAGCCCCTCCTCTCGGTCCAAATCTGGACGCTGTTGGCATTTCAAAGGTCAATGGAATGCCGCTTGCAAGCAAGGCCAGGATCGGAAGCCCGATAATCAGGCCAAGAGCTGTCCAGAAAACCGGGAATTGTTCGCCGGTCGCCATCTGTCGCGCCTTTGCCCAGCGTGCTACGAAAATCGTCGCAATAATCCCGACGATAAATGCGATGCCGATCCAGCCTGCGCCGTCTCCAAATACCGGTCTGGGTGCGTAGTAGCCGGCGACATTGAGCAGGCCCAGCGGCCCGAGATCGAGCGGATCCTGCTTGCTGGGCAGCAATCTCAGAACAGAGAAATACCAGATGAATATCCATAACAGCAGTGGGATATTACGCATCACCTCAACGAAAGCGTAAGCGACCTGCGAGATAACAAAATTGGTCGACAGCCGGGCGACGCCGACAATAAAGCCGAGCAATGTCGCCAGGATAATCCCGAGTACCGCCACGATAAGCGTGTTTTGCAGGCCAACCATGTAGACCGTCAGGTAGGTTGACGTTTCCGAATACTGAATGAAGGGTGAGAAGTTGATGCCAAAACCGGCTGCCCGGTCAAGAAAACCGAAACCGGAAGAAATGTTGGCTGCAGCCAGGTTGCGGACCGTATTGCCGACAAAAAACCAAAACACGAAACCCAGAAATGCCATGACAAGCATTTCGAAGAAGAAATTGCGTAAGCCGCTGTCGTTGAATACGTTTCCGGCATAGCTTTGCTTGCCTTCAAAACCAAACCAGGCTTTTGTCCGGAAAATTATCGCGATGGGAAACAGAAGGAGTACCAGCGCGATAAAGTTGAATATTTTTGCAATGTCGATGCTTACGACGCCGCCCGCTATGCCGCCGATACTGGCAAAGGGTGCGCCATAGTCACCTTCAAAGTAATTGTAAACGGCGGACAAATAGAAGGCCAGGATCGCGAGCGCCGCAAAGACCGTTACCAATAGAAATCGAGGATCGGATTGCGCGGAAACGTCACCATCCGCGATGGGTTGTTGAACTGCCATTTTTCCCCTTACCCGTTATTGATGTCCGAATTCTCTGGTCCGGATTGTCAACAATCGCCGAATATTCCTTCCGACAAGGATACCCTTTGCCGCGACCTGTGTCACCGCGTAGATGTGGAAAGGGGGCCAACTTTGTCAGTTGGCCCCCAGTTTTTACCGATTAGCGAACTGGCGGTGCGTATTGCAGGCCGCCCTTCGACCATAGATCGTTCACGCCGCGTGAAATCTGCAGCGGTGTTTCAGGACCAACATTGCGGTCAAACGTCTCGGCATAGTTACCGACCTGCTTGATGATGTTGTAGGCCCAGTCATTTCCGACGCCGATCATTTCGCCGAATGTACCTTCGGTTCCAAGCAGACGCTTGATACCCGGGTTTTCGGTTTTCATCATTTCATCGACGTTACCTGAAGTCACGCCAAACTCTTCAGCGTTGACCATTGCGAAATGAGTCCATTTCACCAGGTTGAACCACTGGTCGTCGCCCTGACGGACAACCGGACCAAGAGGCTCTTTGGAAATGATTTCAGGAAGAACGATGTGCTCGCCAGGATTGGTAAGCTTCAAGCGCTGAGCATACAGACCGGATTGGTCAGTCGTGTAAACGTCACAACGGCCAGCGTCGTAGGCGGCAACAACTTCGTCAGCCTTTTCAAACGCAACCACTTCATATTCCATGTTGTTGGCACGGAAATAATCAGCGACATTCAATTCGGTCGTTGTACCGGTGTTTGTGCAGATCGATGCACCGGAAAGTTCCAGCGCCGATTTGACGTCAAGCGATGAACGGACCATGAAGCCCTGACCATCGTAGTAGTTGACGCCTGCAAAGTTCAGGCCGAGCGATGTGTCGCGGCTCATTGTCCAGGTCGTGTTCCTTGAAAGAACATCGACTTCACCGGACTGCAGCGCGGTAAAACGCTCTTTAGCGGAAAGTGGTGTGTACTTTACTTTTTCCGCGTCTCCGAAAACTGCGGCGGCAATGGCACGGCACAGATCAACATCGAGGCCAGTCCAATTACCCTTGTCGTCCGGATTGGAGAAACCAGGAAGTCCCTGGCTCACGCCACACTGGACAAATCCTTTGGCCTTAACGTCGTCAAGTGTAGCCGCTTGGGCGCCTGCTACAGCTAATCCTAGCGCTGTTACTGACAACGCTACTGACTTCATTAATTTTTTCATTAACAACAGCCTTTTCTGTTACCCTTGGTTTTATCGTTAGCTGCGAACCTGTAATCGGTCGCCAGCCTGTGGAAAGATGATACAAAACCCACAGCATGCCAACATCAGTTTCAGTCGTAAAACTGCATGACCAAGGTTTGCGCTGTGCGTTTCGATCTCAATCGGCGCCAATCACAAATGATTTATGGTGATACGTCAAGGTGCTTTTTAGTTGTATAGTTGACGCCGCTTGCCGCATTTTCGCCTGATATCAAATAAATCGGCAAAATTCAGAAGTCAGTGGGTGCACCGCCCTCGCGCTTTCGTTTCTCGACAAAACTCCGTAATTCTTCCTCGATCGCTTCGTCCAGCGGTGGTGCTTCAAATTCGTCGATGATGCGCTTCCAGATCTTATGAGCGCGCTCCAACGTGGTGACTGCGCCGCGGTCGCACCAGTTTTCATAATTCGACCAATCCGACAGAAACGGGCTATAAAACGCGGTTTCGTACCGGTCCTGAGTGTGTTGAATGCCAAAGAAATGCCCGCCTTGGCCTATCTCCCTGATCGCGTCCAGGGCAATTTCACTTTCATCCCAATTAACCGGCCGCATATAGCTGGTCAATTGTTGTAGATGCTCACAATCCATGACCAGTTTTTCGTACCCGGCACACAGTCCTCCTTCCAACCAACCGGCCGCGTGATAGACCATGTTTGCCTGCGAGGTTAGTACGGCAAACATCGAGTTCGCACTTTCCCATGTCGCCTGGTTGTCGGGCGTATTGGAAACACAGGTGTTGGTCGCCCTGAGCGGTAGACCATAACGGCGCGCCATCTGACCGGTAATCTGCGTCGCTCGCATATATTCCGGAGTCCCAAAGGCTGGCGCACCGGTTTTCATGTCGACATTGGAACTGAACGTCCCAAGCACCGCAGGACAACCGGGGTTGATGATCTGGACAAGGGTGATCGCGCTCAAGCCTTCAGCGATAGACTGCGCCACAGTTCCGGCAATCGTTATGGGCGACATTGCCCCTGCCAGGGTGAACGGAGTCACAATCGTCGGCTGACCCCGTCTGGCCAATCTCATCAATCCGTCAATCATCGGCCAGTCATGTTTGAGCGGTGACGTCGAGTTGATATTGGTGAACATGCGCGGTTTGGCATCAAACTCCTCGTGAGTGAGGCCGGCTGCAATCCGCACCATCTCAATCACATCCTCGACGCGTTCGGTTCCCAGCGAATAGGCGTGAACCGTCTTGTCGGTGAGTGTGAGCATGTCGTAGAGGCAATCCAGGTGACGGATTGACGGATGGATATCTATCGGTTCGACCGGATAGCCGCCACTGAAATGGAGGCAGTTGAAATACTGGGTAAGCTTCATCAGGTCCTGGAAGCTCTCCCGGTCGCCGGTGCGCCTGCCGCGATCGAGGTCGGAACAATTTGGTGGTGAAGATATATTTCCGAATACAATATTGTTCCCGCCTATTGGGATTTCCTTATCCGGGTTTCTCGGCGTGATCGTAAATTGTGCCGGTGCAAGGGCAATTTTCTCCATGACCAGGTTACGGTCCATACGGACGACTGCGCTTTCGCCCGTTTCTTCCGAAATGGTGCAGCCTTCCCTACGAAATATTTCAACGGCCTCCATGTTGAGAAATTCTATTCCGATCTCTTCCAGGATTCTCATTGCGCCATCATGGATGGCTTCAACACCTTCCTCGGGAATAGCCTGAATAGGTTGGTCTGGGTTTTGGGGGATTTGCCATTGCAGTTGTTCAATAATGCCAGCTTTGCCGCGCTTGTTTGCGGCACGGCCTCCCATCCGCCGCGATCGGCGTGGCGCAGTAGTCCCGCTTTCAGGCGCTGTGTCCAACGTATCTGGCATTTCCATCGATCCTTTGCCCGCCCGGGATTTCAAAATTCGTCGAAACAAATGATGACCAATTTGCTGCCTTCGTACAGACAATTTCGCGGCAAAACGTGTCGTTTTAGTAAAGGTGGGCGTTCAGATGGCGTCCTGATTAGCATTTGGTTGACATCGCGAATTAATGTCGTCCATGTATCTGCCGATTGAACGATCGACTTAACCGAGCCAAGGCGTTGACCTGCATATAGCTGTTGACGGCAATCGGTGTTCGATTGCTGAACAAAACCATGACGGACCCCTGATGAACGACAAAAAGACTGAAGAGGCGAAAGCCCATTTTCTCGAGTTTCTTTCTCATATGGAAAAGGACGAGTTCGATAAGGCTGAAGAACAGATTTTGGCCGCCTACGAGATTCTTCCTGAACGGCCATCCATCGTCACCAATCTGCTGGCGATATCGGTACAAAATGAGAATTACGAATTCGCAGCTGACGTATTTGAGCGATTTAACGAAAATAACGATACCGACGAATTCAGTGATTACTACTATGCAATTTCCTTGTCGCATACAAACAGGTTTGCACAATCACAAAAATTCATTCAGGAGAACATGGCTGAAATCACCAACTCGCCATCGCTGTATAAGCTGATTGGCGACAATTATTTTTATATGGGTGATTTCGAGAATTCGTTGCAACACTTCCAGACAGCAAAAAATCTCCTGAATGGCAGCAAAGATGACCCGCTAAATGACAAGATTGCCAGTTTGGAACATTGGGAAGGAATATTGGATTTTCGAATTGTCCGGTCGCTTGAAAGGCTGGGCAGGCACGAGGAATGCTGGGAACTTTGTGCAGAATTGAACAGACCGGCAGCTGACGCCACTGTTGAAGATTATAAAATAGACGCCGACGCGCGCTGGAACATGCTATCAGCGCTATCAGAATTTCCCCCAGCCGAAACCTCGGCGGACGAAAGCACGATAGACATTCCCTATACAATTTTCATATGGGGGCCTTCCAGATCCGGCAAGACATCTCTAGAAAAGTTCTTCGACGTTTTCCCAGGAATCGCAAAGCTTGGCGAAACTCGCATCATACGCGACATCGTGGATGAGACCGGGGCTGCAATTAATGATCAAAGTCTTAGTCCTGAGCTTCTCAAGGAAAAGCGCATTGAATATTTCTACAACAGATATGTAGAATATTTGCGTAAAAATCATAAGGGCGAGAAAGCTGTGATATTTACCGCCCCTGGCGATTTACAATATATGAATGTAGTAATGGGGATCCCAAAATCCAGATTTATTTTTGTGGAACGAGATCTATATGATTTGATATTCAGAATATTTTCAAGTTATTATATAGTGAAGCCAATAATTACTTCTGATATTCAACGAATACATGACCACGTCAAATGGTATCGGCAATTATCCGGATTTTTGTATGAAAACTACAAGGATAAATCCATAGCCATTTCATACGACGAATTAGTCGAAGACCCTCGTGCCATTGTCGGCAGATTATGTGAATTCCTTGATTTCACACCTGCCGAAATGAAACTTCGCGAACCCTATGATGACCGGGGCTGCGGGCAGCCCTACATTTCATACATGAGGGAGCTCGGAGTCGCGGAACATTAGCTCCGCGAGTAATGCAGCGCTCCTGCACCCCTTGAAATACACCAGCAGTTCTCGACGTCAGATCGAATAGCGCAAGATTGCAGCTAATGCAGTATCTCCTGGTAGGTCAGATTGCCGGACACCGAGTACCCTGCCGCCATGGCTCCAGGTACGGCGCGCTATCTCGTCATAGACGCTATAGGTTGAAGCGCCTTCTGAATCATCAAACGTCACGGCGCCTGTTTCCTCATCGACAATGCCGGGCTGTGTCGCATTGATATCTACTAGCAAGGTGTCGATTGCACCAAACGTTGCAGCGCGGGCCGCATCGCTGACGTCCGATGTCGCGCGACCTTCCGAAAAGCGGCTTTCATAAAGACTGCGCAGCTTGGCAGTTTCGTCGGCATAATGTGCATCCAGTACCGGACGCGCGGCATCTGACAATTCCGCATCGCTCATCTGATCGGGACTGTCGGAGATCGTTTTTTCAAGCAGGTTGGGATAGCTGTTCACGGAGGGATATAGATTACCCAGGCGGCCGGTCGCTGCAAGAATAAGCGGGATATGGCGTCCCGAAAGCACAGGCCGGAGCGCTGCATCGACGCGACGCGCATATTGGCGAAGCCTGACATTTTGACCTTCATCGCCTTGAATTCTCCCACTGGGGGAGCGGCTATTCAGATTTGCTGTCCGCGCAGCCCCTGCAGCACTCTTGGGCAGGTCTTCAACCTTGACAGAAGTCGCGGGCAAATCGGCGGAGACTTCCACCAACCGTACTGCATTTTCAGAAAGCGCCAATACGAATGCGGTGTTTGAAAATGTGATCGCCCTTAGAAGCGGCGTCAGATGGAAACGATCGGATACCTGAACGTCAGGGGTGAGTGCATTTGCCAGTCGATAGTGGCGCATTCCCCTTGGTGTGGCAAACACAGCCAGGGAGTGGGCCTGAACAGCCCAGAAATCATCATCGCTGGCCAGATCCTCCAGCTGCTCCACTATTGCTGCAGTTTCGCGCTTGTCAAAATCATTTGCCTCGAGCTGGTCCTGTGCCTGCTTTGTGAGATTGCGAAGTTCAATCTGGGCTTCGCCTGCCTGTTGGCTTACAGGCGTGGTCTTGACGTAGATGGATACACAACCCCCTGCCCTCACGCGGCCAAGAGCTTCAAATTCCGACAAGGTCGGGACATCGACATACAGCAATTGAATTCTCCGAAAAATAGTACAGGTTGGCGCCAGCCTGGCATTCCGTCTGGATGCCGGGAATGACGTGGGAAGCAGTCACTTTGCATCTAGGTGCAGCAATCGGGAATTGCCAAATTTTTCGAACAATCAGTTGACAGAAATCAAATTTCCGATGGACAAGCGTTAATTAATTCGATAATACTAGAATTATCGAATTATTGGAGTCGACATGAACACCGATCTAGCAGCACAAGGTTTTTCCGCGATGGGCTCCGGATCCAGGCTGGAGGTTTTGAAGACACTCGTCAGGGCCGGTGATCCGGGACTTTCCGTAAGCCTGATCCAGAGCCGGACCGGTATTGCAGCGTCAACTTTGACTCATCACCTGAAGAATCTTGCGGCAGCAGGTCTAATCGATCAACAGCGCGACGGCCGGACCATCAATGTCCAGGCAAATTACGAACATTTGCGTGCGTTGGCGGCGTTCATTCTGGCCGAATGTTGTGTTGAACAAGAAGGAACCCAGGATGAGTGAAGCCACACAAAGCCTTACAAGTCTGAATAAATGGGCATCCATCAAACCCGTATTCCTGAATGTCTGGACCCTGGTCGTACTACTGCCAATACTGGTAGCGATTTTCAATCAACCAAATTTCCTGCCGGTAATCCGTTTTGCATCCGGCGCGTTTTTGAATACGCTGCCCTATATTGCCTTTGCGGTGTTGCTCATCGCATCGCTGAAGGCAGCGGGCGCGGAATCAGTAATCGCGAATGCGTTCAAAGGCCGGGAGAACCGGATGATCCTGTTTGCAGCCTTGTTTGGTGGACTGGCTCCGTTCTGCTCTTGTGAAGTCATCCCGTTTATCGCCGGGCTGCTAGCGCTGGGTGCTCCGCTCTCGGCAGTCATGGCTTTCTGGCTATCTTCGCCGCTGATCGATCCACCGACATTATTGATAACCGCTGCCGCGCTTGGCTGGCCGTTTGCCGCCGGGAAGGCGATTGCCGCCGTCGCACTTGGGCTGTTTGGCGGTTTTGTGATCAAGATGCTTATCTCCGGTGGCGCGTTTGCCAATCCGCTCAAGGAATACAAAACGAAATCCTGTGGCTGTGGTCCGAATCCTTTCAGCGGTAAGCCGGAATGGACATTCTGGCGGGAAGCAGATCGCCGCACCGTATTCAAGAATGAGTTCCTGGAAAATGCGCTGTTTCTCGTCAAATGGCTAGCGCTGGCCTATGTGCTCGAGGCGCTTCTGGTTACCTATGTTCCGGCATCGCTGATCGCCAATCTTGTAGGCGGTGACGGTATCCTGACGGTTGGAATGGCTGCACTCGTCGGCATGCCGGCTTATCTCAATTCCTATGTTGCTCCGCCGCTTGTGGCCGGATTGATGGATCAGGGCATGGGTACCGGTGCCGCGATGGCGTTCATGGTCGCTGGTGCGGTCAGTTCCATTCCCGCGATGGCAGCGGTTTATTCGCTGGTCAAACCACGGGTTTTTGGCATGTATGTTCTGCTGGGCATTCTGGGCGCCATTGCTTCAGGTCTGGTGTACCAGTTTGCAATCCAGGCATAACGGATGGGAAGTGAGTTTAGCTGTTTAAAGAAACAACAGCGCTGAAGAAAATGGCGGCCAAAGGCCGCCATATCCGAATCCCCTCAATGGAGTTGATCCTTATTCCTTTGGCCGTAGCGGGAATTTGAAATCGGTATCAAATTTCTTGTTGAAGTTCTCGTGGACCTCATCCATGACCTCCAATGTTTCCCAGGCATAACCCTGCATTATCCAATCCGGCGTCTCATATTTCTCGCCGCCCGGAGCTGCCTGCTGTCTTGGTGTGACAGAAGGTGGCGGGAAAGGCTGGGAATTGAGCATGGCAACCCGCGTCCTGATATCGTCCTTTGTAATATTCCAAACCATGCCATCGACGGCGAAGTCGACCGGTCCGTCATAGGTTTCGCGAACGGCCGTAACGACATCGGGCAATGTGTCAGGGTCATTCTGGAAATGATAAGCGACTGCCCTTCTGGGTTCGGTAAGCGCCATGATCTTTCCGAAGACCGGTGCTGTCGTGTGCACCAGCGTGCTGACATAGATCGCCTCGGCAGGCTGGAATTTGTAGCGGGTGACAAAATCCTCATTTGGCAAGAAACACTCGTGAATTGCCAGATCCGCGCCCTTGGCTTCCTTGATCCACCACTGGTTGGCGAGCGTGTCACCGGAAAAAGCGATCTTCATGCCTTTCCATTCCAGGATCAAGCTGACGGAACCTTCCAGATGAATGGCAGGAATGGTGCGGATCACGACACCATTTTCGTCATAGATGACATTATTTTCCTTTGACCAGTCGAATTCATTGACCTGCACGGAAAGCGAACGTGTATCGAGCGCGCCCTTGCTGGTCTCGAGCATCCAGTTGTAAAATTTCAATATGCCGTCGACAGCACTCTTCATGCCCCAATTTTCGGGCATTCCGCCGCCGCCTGGTCCCCAGACTTCAAGCGGTTTGGACCGGCCATTTTGCATGCCGTAAATCCACATCGTTGGCAGATCACCCATATGATCGGCATGCTGATGGGTGATGAATATCTTGGTCATATAGTCGAGAGGGATGCCAAGCGCATAAAGCGTGGTGAATGAACCGGTTCCCAGATCAAATATGAACTTTTCACCATTACCGAGCTCAATCAGGAAACAGGCTGCAGCCTGTTTGGTACGCGGCATCGGCATTCCCGAACCACAGGCGATGACCCTAATCTCCTCTTCTCCAAGTTCTTCCGTCCCAGGATAGTAGACCTCCTGCGAAGGATAGGGCTTGGTGGGCGACCAGCCTTCCTGGACAACTCCGCCGCCCGCGGCCTCTGCATCGTTCGATGCCAGAAGCGGCGCACTCAGAAGCAGAGCAGCAAAGACTGCAACTAGCTTGATTGTTTTCATCTCAATTTTCCTTTTCATGCTGATTGGGCGCCGGGTGCAGGTAGAACAAAATTTCCTTGCGAAGGGCCGACAGGCTTTCGTTGATGTTCGCCAGATATTCCCGATCCCGGGGCTTCATGCTTTCGGAACAAAATTCGAGCTCCTTTCGCAGAGCGATGAAATCAGCGCAGATTTCATCAAAAACCGCATTGGTCCTGCGTAATTTGGCGATTTGCATTTCGAAGCCGGGAAATGCTTGTCCCAATGTGTCATCTCCGGTCATCGCTTCGATTCCGTAGCGGGTGACATTGGGAAATTCTGCTCTATTGTGTGGGAGAGGAAACCGTATAAAACCGCTTGCTACGGTAGCATTTGCAAATAACCAGATGAATGATCACGCCAACCAAGCTGAATCATCGAACGGTGAGGAATACCGGAAACTCAAGCCGGAAGCCCAGGAAATCCTTGACGCTGTGGCGCGTCTGAACGCGTCGAAAGGGCTTTCGGGATCGCGACGCTTGAAGGGGTTCCTGGAATATGTCGTCGAGGAAACGCTAGCAGGCCGCGGCGATGCGATCCGGGCGAAGACACTGGCCATGGACGTCTACCACTATCCTTCCGATCAGGTGATACAGCGTGAAAATGTAATCAGGGTAGATGCTGGCCGGTTACGCCGCCGGATGAGCGATTATTACAAGGATGCCGGGCTAAATGATCCGCTGGAAATTGTTCTGCCTGTAGGCAGTTATACTCCGGAATTTAAACTGCGCTCCAGTCCGCAACCGGCACAAAAACCTCCCGTATCGAGACTATCATATCTTTTGGCGATGGGCGCCGCGGTTATCCTGGTGGTCATTTTGACAATGATGGTGGTTCCCCATTGGCTCAATGAAACGTCGCGTCAGCGGGATGCAACCGGGTTTGATAATTCAAACCAAAAACGAACAGCTATATTCGAGGCCTCTCCTTCCCGGCTACAGGCGGTTAACCTGGCTGCTGAGGGCCGTGATCTCATTTTCCCTGCAATCGAGCCTAACCGTCTAAAGGCAGCATTGCTGGTTTTTGAATCTGCAATCTCCTTGGATGCAAGCTATTTCGGTGGATTTGCCGGTGCTGCACAAGTTCATGGTCTGGTGGCATTGGTATCGAATGACCCGGAACTGGTGGAGACCTCCCTGGCGCAAGCAGCGGAGCGTGCCAACCGGGCTGCTGCCCTATCCCCTGAATCTGCTTGGAGTCAATCGGCTCTAGCCATGGTTGAATTTGCACAACAAAATTGGGACGAGGCAAAATCGCTTTCGGACCGGGCCATGAAAATTGACCCCGACGATCCGCATCTGATCGAATTTGATGCCTTGATCTCTTTATTCTCCGGTGATTTCGATCGTGTGCTGGCGGTGGTCGGCGAGGTCGTGAAATCGGACAAGGACGGATCGGGCTTCGTTTTTGAAAATGCTCTGGGTTCGGCAAAATTCCATACTGGCGATTTTGAAGGTGCGATTCAGACGTTTGAAGATGCAATTGCGGGTGGCGCACCCACTGGCCCGGTTTCTGTTGCCTATTTGACGGCTGCCCATTATCGGCTGGGAAATACGGCCAAGGCGGAGGAGCTTGCCAGAAAATACCAGGAAATCTCGCCGCACCAGGGAGTGGAAGTCCTGTTCAGCCGGCTATTCAAAAATCCCGAAGACGCCGATCAGCTCGTTCAAGCCATAAATGGCGCGAGAGACTTGCTGGACTAGGCCTCATCAAATTCGTGATATTTGATTCCATCAGTTGCCAAGAAAAATCTGGCGATCCCGGCAGGATTCGAACCTGCGACCATCGGCTTAGAAGGCCGGTGCTCTATCCAGCTGAGCTACGGGACCGGTGGTTGATGCTTACAACACAATCCTGAAAATTTTTATAGACCCTGATTCAGATATTCCCTGCGAATTGAAATCCCGACGGATTCTTTTCGTTCCATACTGCCCAATCAATCTATTTTCTACCTATAGTGGATATAATAATCCAATTGATAACTGATAGTAGTATTTTCATGTCATGTAATATTCATACTTCGTTTATTAAGAAAATACTGTATATTTTCTATGATTCGTTTCTGTCTCTGTATTCAAAAAAATTGATAATGGAATGGATGAAAAACTCGTAGAAAAAATTATAAAATACAAAAAATCTGGCGCGAAACTTATGTTCAGGCAAAGAAATTCTGATGAACAGCGCCTGAAATTACGGCATGGTCCAGCGGGCATATTTGTGAAGCGATTTGACATGGATAATGAAACAGCGCAAATGATCAAGAATAGATTGAAAAATCTTGATAAAAATATTGCTTAAATATTAGATACTTGCTGGAACTATTTTAAGTAGCGAATCAATCGCTGGCGCTATCGTCTCCGCCTGTCAGGATCATATACCCAATTCCCGCAAAACCTGCGATTACCGGATAAGGTCCGAGACCCGCCGCAACTGGCCTTCTAGACACACGAACACAAAGCTGGCTTTGAATTTCAGTCACCGTCAATTCGGTATTTTCCCCGAGGTCAAGCGAACATTCATAAGAGAAATCAGCACGCGCCGCCGAGGCGGGGCCTACCACAAGCTGGGATCCATTGGGAAGCGGTGTGCCAACCAATGCCGGTTGGAGCCCGCTAAAGGAAGATGCCCGGACGACGCCACGGACAAACTCAACCTGCCCCAGTGTCTGAAGCGGAAGCACGCAATCACAATCCTGCTGGTCTTGCGCAAAGCCAGAGGAAGCCGCAGTGGATGCAACAAGAAAAGCCGCAAGGCGAATAATGAATTGCTTCATCTATTTTCCGCCTTTCCAGTCTCAATCTTGCGGTCAAATAATGAATTGCGTTGATAATGATCCAAAAATGCCCAATCCAAGTAAAAATTTTATTAAAAAAGTGTCAATTAGCGTCATCTCGATCGCATAAAGAACAAAAGTCTGACATCCCGATTGCCATTTGATAATACGAGATGCCGTGCTTCGCTGTTGCAACGCAGCAACATAGAATGAATTTTCAAATTTTTTGTTTTTGGACCCTGTTCTACAATTCGTAATCGCTCTATGGTTGCAGTCAATAACAATAAATAATTTATCAGGGCTTTGGCTTTTTTAGCAGGGGCAAGGGAATTTTTAACATGAGACGTACCGTGTTCAGCACAATTGCGGCTGTAAGTGTAGGCGTATTTACTGCGTTGAATTTTACACAAGAAGCTGCATCACAGGAAATTTGCGATTGTATTGTCGGAGAAGCCGGCACTTTGGATAGCGCTGCAGGCGTCGTTCAAATGTCCGGAGCCAATGGACTGGGACCTGCACAACAGGGTGCTGTTCTGGGAAGCGGCTCACAGGTCGTTGTCGGCGCTGGTTCTGCGACCGTCAATTTTGGCCAGGAATGCGATGTGGCACTTTTGGGCGTTAATACCGAGCTGACTGTCAGCCCGCTTGATAACGGCCAACTCTGCGTCCGCGTGACCTCAGACAATGGCGTGGTTGTTGGTGAAGTCACACCGGATCTCAACCCGTTGTCAGTCTTGCTGGCAGGCGGTGCAATTGCCGGTATCATCTGGGCGATTGATGAAGCGTCGGGCGGTGACGATTCAGCAAGTGACTGAACCGGATTCTGACCACGCTGAAACAAGTTAGATTCCGGTCTGCCGGATTACGATGGTCAATATCAAGTGATCGATCTTCATTGCCATATTCTGCCAGCAATAGATGATGGAGCTCCGGATATTGAAACGTCGGTTCTGATGGCGAAAATGGCTTATGAGGCAGGCACGAGATTTATTGCCTGCACGCCACATATCGTTCCTGGAAAATATGACAATCAAGCTTCAAATATCGGACCCTTGGTACGAAAATTACAAAAGGAGCTTGATCGGCAGGAAATCGGCGTAACCCTGGCCATAGGTGCGGATATTCATATCACACCCGATATCGTTGACGGACTACAATCCGGGCGACTGCCAACGCTTGCCGGCAGCCGATATTTTCTACTCGAGCCGTCACATCATGTGCTGTCGCCAAATCTGGTAAAATTCTGCATGCAAATCATGTCATCCGGATATGTGCCTATCTTGACGCACCCCGAAAGGTTGACCTGGATCACAGGCCATTACGACGTGATCTGCGCGCTAGATGAAGCAGGCGTTCTGATGCAACTGACTGCCGGCTCAATAACCGGAAGATTTGGCAGTGCCGCCCGCGAGTGGTCGATGCGAATGCTCGAGGAGGAGCGCGTGGATCTGATTGCCAGCGACGGCCATGATACGAGAAAAAGACCACCGGTAATGTCCAGCGCTGCCAGTCAGATCAAGGACCTGGTCGGTGAGGTAGCAGCAAAGAGAATCTGTGTTGACGTTCCGAAGTCCATTCTCTTGAATGAGACCGTGATAAAAGTCTCTAAAGGAGCAGCTGGCAGAAAGCCGAAAGCCAAATCGAAATTGGGCTGGTTGTAAGCGGGGATTTCGTGCCGATTGTAATTTGCAATTTGCTGATAACGCTTCGATACAAAAATTGAACCGTAGAAAGTTGCTCCGGTAGTGAACGATGGTATTGTGGATATATTCGGGAAATTCAATAACCATATCAAAGACTGTCGAAAATATGAATTGATGTAATTAAATGCGGTTGCTCTTTGGTTTATTTGCTAATGTACGCAGAATTGATTCGCGAAAGCTGACCATGAACGCACAATTTGAAGTTGAACCGATAACATTACCAGATTGGTTTGTGATCGCGACCTTGCCAAGGAAAGAAATACTTGCTTGCGATCAACTTCGTAACCAAGGCATTGATGTGTTTTTACCAACCAGGCGCAAGACAGTCCATCATGCCAGGCGGGCAAAGACCATCTTCGCACCGCTTTTTCCGAACTATCTTTTTGCAAGCATGGAAGCCGGTCCGGCGGTGATCCGATCGATCAATGGAACGCGCGGCGTAAATTACATATTGACCAGTGGCGAGGTCCCGACGCCACTACCTGCCGGCTTTGTTGAATCCCTGGCGGCCAATCTCAATCAGGATGGTACAATCAATTTCATCCCGAATTTGAAACCTGGCGATCGCATAGAGTTTGCTTGCGGGCCGTTTGCTCGCCAGATCGGCGAGTTGCTAGCCCTTGATGAGCGGGGTCGTGTCAGTGTTTTGCTGGAGATGCTCGGGTCGCATATACCGGTAAAGGCGAGTGTAACGGATATCCTGCCCGCCTGATCCCTGGAGCGGAAATCCGTTAACCGGATGATAGGGGTCTGGCAGGCGGAAAATTAACTGTTTGCTGCGAGATTGTCGGTGGGCAAGCACCGCCAGCATTCCAGATCAACAATGTGGCAGTAGGTGTTTGGCGGGCGCTGCAACATGAATACAATACAAACAGCACGGTTTCTGGGCGTAAGGTCGCAATCTCCACCGTTGATAACCCGTGTGCGGTTTCAACTGCTTGGTGGATTGGTTTTTTGCGTCATTTTACCCGGCCTGCTCCGAAGCGGATCGGGCGCAATTGCAGCCACACAGACTTCCGCCAACAATGCCCTGATCGGCGCCGCGATCGCGTTTGTGATTTCATACTACTTCTATCGAAGGATCGACAATTTCCCAGGCGTGAAAGCGGGCACCCATGTTTTCCTTTCGGTCATTCTGCCCTTTTCAACCATGGCAATCCTCTTCCTGATGCTGCGGCTCGACTATAGCCGGGCAATATTCCTCTCCAGTTTTGCTGCCAGCCTGGTTTGGTTGATCGGACTTCAATTGCTGACCTCACGATTGATCAAGAGGTCTGTCTCAATCGTACCAGGCGGCAATGCCGGTGCGCTCGATAAGCTGCCGAACATTGACTGGTCGGTGTTGAAGTCGCCGCCGAAGAATCTCGACAGAATACAGGCCGTCGCCGTTGACTTGAGAAGTGATCTTGATCCCGAGTGGGAGGGTTTCCTGGCAAATTGTGTGCTGGCCGGCAAACCCGTCTATCATTCGAAACAGCTGGTTGAGTCCATAACCGGCAAGGTTGACATCGAACATCTTTCCGAAAACGGATTTGGTTCACTTCTGCCCAATCTTGCCTATCTGAAGTTAAAGCAGATTGTCGATATAGGCGCAGCATTCGTGCTCCTGCCATTCTTTGGAATTGTCTGCGTGTTTGTGGCCCCGCTCATCTATTTCAACTCCGGCTGGCCGGTGTTTTTTGTACAGGAGCGTATCGGGCATCGGGGCAAGTTGTTCAAAGTCTACAAATTTCGAACCATGAGCGCGAACCCGGTTCCGATAGCCGATGAAGGTGAAGAAAAATCGAACAAAGGCGAAGATATCGCTGTTGCCATGACTCAGGACAAGGATCCGAGAATAACGGCAATTGGCAAATTTTTGCGTAAATATCGCATTGATGAAATGCCGCAGATTCTGAATATTCTGAGGGGTGAGATGAGCTGGATCGGTCCGCGACCCGAGGCGGTGACACTTGCAAAGTGGTATGAGGAGGACCTTGCGTTTTATCCCTATCGGCACATTGTCAGACCCGGAATTTCTGGTTGGGCCCAGGTCAATCAAGGCCATGTCACCTCTCAAGAACAGGTGCTTGAAAAACTGCACTATGATTTTTTCTACATCAAATATCTTTCACCCTGGCTGGACCTTATCATCCTGGTTCGAACCATCAGAACGATGATGTTTGGTGTCGGGGCAAAATAGCCCGCCAATTCACAGTCAGCTGGAAGGTGGATATCCGGTTATCACACGTCCGAAAAACTGGGCGTAGTCTACTTACATAAACTGTTACTGTTAATTGAATGGTCAGACCAGATGGGATATATAGTTTGACGGCGGCTGATTTGGAAATCAGGTTAATATATACGTTACAATTTCTGGACTAATAATAGCATTATGCGGTGTACTTGCGGACCAGTGACGAAGCTATTGAGTCTCATGCCGATCAGGATGATCCTGATCGGGGTGGCGACAATTGTTCTGCATGCCTGCAGCGCAAGTACTTCGAGCGTGACAAGCTATGCGCCGGAAAACGGAGAAAGTTCGCTGAACGTTGCAGCCCAATATGAGGATCTGCAACTCGTACCGAAATTGCCACCTCCGAACAACACCAATCAGGGTGCCGACGAATTGATTGCCGTCAATGACCTGCTTGAGATCGACGTTTTCCAGGTCGATGACCTTGATCGAACCGTTCGTGTCGATCCCAAAGGCAATATCTCCATGTCGCTGATCGGGCGGGTGGCCGCTGCCGGAAAAACGATACCGGATCTGGAAAGCGAGATTGAACGTCTTTACGGAGTCAATTATCTCCAGAAGCCCGAAGTTACTGTATTCATGAAGGAATCCTCGGGCAATCGGATTACCATCGACGGCGAAGTACGCAAGCCCGGTATATATCCGACCTCCAGCACATCGACCCTGCTCGAGATCATCGCGGTTGCTGGCGGTTTCACCAAACTGGCGGATGATAGAAAGCTTTATGTCTATCGTGCATTCGGAGACAAAAAGCTGGTCGCCAACTATGATGTGAAGCAAATCCGGGCAGGAAAAGCCCGCGATCCGCGGATATTCGGCGGAGATGTCATTGTGTCCTTTACCTCGGATGCAAAAGTAGCGGCACAAAATCTGAAGGAAGCGCTTGGCATCGCAGGTAGAGCAGCATTTATTGGTACTCTGTAGATCATCGCCTGCCGGCGCTGTTGGTAAACTTGTGGTTTTGATGTTACAGGCTTGGTTAGCCTGGTTGTATCAAGCAGGAATGCTACCAAAATTGCGCGTAAAGCGATAGCAATTATCGCTAAAATCCAGTAGTGTGAAATCGGTGAGACGCGGCCCTGACGGCTAGTTCGTTCTTGTATTGCGGGCCAAGAATCGCAGAAATTGCGGGGAATTTGTGCATTGAATTCGCTGGAACCAGGGATACCACGGCAAAATCTGCCTGCCGAGGCCGGTGGCATGTATCAGCCCCCCTCGCCCTATATGCATTCCCAACCCTATCCTGGTTATGCTCCGCCAGAAGCGGAAGAAGAAAACGGTTTTGATCCGCTAAAACTGCTTTGGTTTGTGGTTCATTACCGGTGGCTAATCGCGGTTTGTCTTATCGTCGGCCTGATCAGCGGCGTGGTGCTGACCATGCTGCAGACACCGCTTTATCGTGCTGCTGCAAATCTTGAGATTGTGACAACAGGCGCCAAAGTTATCCAGGACCTTGAAGCCGTTGTGCAGACGAGCGACATGCGTACGTTCGAGAATGCACGCGTAAAGATGAAGAGCCGCGACCTGGCGCGCCGCGTGGTCTACGAGTTAAATCTGAGTGAAGACGAGACATTCCTTGCGCCTACCCCGACTTTCTCCCTGAGCAATCTGATAAACCGGGCGCTTGGAACCAGCCGGGAGGCAGACATAGAAGGGCTAACCCCGGAACAACGGGAAGCGCGGGCTGTCGGACTTGTCCAGGCAAATCTTGCCATCGCCCTTGTCCGAAACACATCGATCCTGAATATCAGCTTTAGCCACGCTTCGCCTGAGCATGCGGCCATGGTCGCAAATCAGGTAGCGCGGAGCTATATCGATCAAACGGTCGACAAAACCAGCGAAACCTCGGATCTAGCCAGGCAGTTCATCCAGGAGCAGGTGATTGAAACCAAGGCCAAATTACAGGAATCCGAAGCAGCACTTGTTGCTTATGCAAAAGAAGCCGGAATTACAGTTACCGGAAGCGACGCCTCCCTGATTTCGGAAAACATATCGAAGATCAATGCCGCCCTTGGCCAGGCAATTCAGGACCGTCTCGATGCGCAACGCGATGTCGAACAGGTGCGGGCAGGAAATGCCGGCTCGCTGCCTCAGGTATTCGAGAGCGAGTCCATCCAGACAACCAAACAGAAAATTGCCGAATTGAGAGCCACCTACCAGGAAAAGCTCAATACGCTGAAACCTGGTTTTCCCGAGATGATCAGGCTCAGTTCGCAAATAGGTGAGTTGCAAAAGCAGGTGGATGCAGAAGTCGCGTCTATCGCTCGTGCAGTGGAAATCAAGTTTGAACAATCCAAGGAAAAGGAAACAGCACTCAAGGAAGAATTGGCGCAGCTGGAAGCTGAACAAAGCACCTTTCAGGACAAAAATATCCAATACACGATCCTGAAGCGCGAGGTCGATTCAAATCGCTCGCAATATGACACATTGATCAACAAGTTGAATGAAGTTGGTGTGGGGTCGGAGCTACGCTCAAGCAATGCCTCCATCGTAGATTTGGCAGTTATGCCGGGCAGGCCTTACACACCAAACATGAACAGAAACCTGATGCTTGCAATGGTTCTGTTTGCTGCTTTTGCGGCTGGCATTATCTACCTGCTTGAACTGATGAATAATACATTTGCTGTACCTGACCAGATCGAATCCGAGCTTAAACTCCCTGTCCTGGGCGTAATCCCGTTCGTAGATCAGGAAGAGCTCCATAATGCATTTTCCGACAATAAATCGTCTGTATCGGAAGCATATCGATCGCTTCGAACGTCGATCCAGTTCACTGGAACCGAAAATGCGATGCGGACGATATTGGTGACATCATCAGAACCGTCGGAAGGCAAGTCATCAACGGCCTACAAGCTGGCTTGCGACTTTGCAGCATTGGGAAAACGTGTTCTGATTGTCGATGCGGACTTGAGAAAACCGCGAATGCACCGGATTTTCAATATTTCCAACACGATGGGGCTTAGCAACCTGCTTTCAAATGTTGTTCGAAAAGGCGATGTCAGTTCACTATTCCAGGTCACATCTGTACCTAACGTAACGGTGCTATCTTCGGGGACAATTCCGCCTAACCCGGTCGACCTGCTCATGTCTTCGCGCATGGGTTTGACGCTTAGCTATTGTGCCAAACAATATGATCTGGTGATCGTCGATTCACCCCCTGTCATGGGACTGTCGGACTCGCCAATTCTGAGTCGCCAAATGGATGCAACCTTGCTTGTTGTGGCAGCGAAACAGGTAACCCGCAAGGCTGCCAAAACAGCGCTTGCCAGATTAAATGCGGCGGGCGGGAATGTTGTAGGCGCTGCGTTTACCCGCTTCGCGGTCGATAAGCTCGACTACAATTACGCCTATCGTTATATGCAATATAACTATTACAGCTATGACACCAATCCTGCACAGCTGGAGAACCATGCTACACAAAACGCAAATGCGCCCGCTCCAAACGTCAGGCGCACTGGTCCTGTTGCTGCTTTGTTTGATCGCTTCATGCCTGGTCCTTCTTGATGCTGTCAGCACGGCATTAATTCCAGACTCCAAAGAATCGGCATTGAAGATAAACCCGCTCAGTTCTCCGGCGAGAATTGCAACCATCGAAGCCGAACTTGATGATCTAAGGAATGGCAGAATTCTGCAGGACGACGAGTTACGGGAAATCATTCTCGATGGAATTCGGCTTTCTCCGATTGATGCTCGGTATTACAGCGCGCTTGGAATTGTGGATGCAAGTTCCGGAGATCAGGATCAGGCAAAGCAACTCTTTGCCCACTCATTGGAATTACTACCGACCGAAATACAGGCCTTGACCCACCAGTTGGTTTATTCCGTACAGGAGGAGAGATTCACCGATGCTGTCGATCATCTGGAACTGATTGCAAGGCGATGGCCGAAATACTGGAGCGACATTGCCCCTGCCCTGCCGGTGTTGCTGGCAAATGAAGCAGCTTATCAAGATGTGACAACGCGCTTTTCGGCCGAACCCAATCTACGGCGCATGCTGGTGGATATTCTTTCCCGATCGCCGGAGACTCTGGGGCTGGCCATGAATGTATTGCTGGAGTGGGATCATGCGGGAATATCCGGGATTTCGGGGGATTTGAACACAGTTACCCGGAGACTGGTGGGATCAGGTCGACCTTCTGAGGCCTTCCTCCTTTTCAACCTGACCCGTGATCCGTCTGCACCAAATGGATATGTCTACAACGGAAATTTTGAAGTCGAACCAAGCGGAAATCCGTTTGACTGGTCGTGGCAATCGCAGGCGGGAGCGGATATCCGGATTGTCAACCGGAAGACGATCCGGGATGCTTCAACGACTGCCGAACCGGCATCCGAGACCGGTAAGGCGCTTTCGATCCGATTTCTCGACAATCCGGTGCGATTTGACAATGTCCGTCAACTGACACGACTGGTGGCAGGAAATTACACGCTTTCGGTAACCTATTCGGTCAGCAATCTGCGAACACCGAAAGTCCTGAATCTCGGGATCCGGTGCAGAGGAAAGGGCGGGATTCTCGCAAGTGTTCAATTTGACACCGAGGTTGACGAACCAACAACGCTGGAGACCAATTTTACAGTCCCGCCCATTGATTGCGACCTGCAGCAAATCACGATTTACAACAGGAACCTGACCGACAGCTGGAAGAACCGTTACAGTGGCACGCTCTTCCTGCATTCTGTGGCAATAACCCGTCCGGGAGTCTGACCAATTCCAACGGAACACCGAAGCATTGCCTTTTACTATGCCGGCGCGGTGATCCTGGCCGCCATGATCCTGGGCGGCGGGACCAGCCAGTATATCTGGACAGACAACCTGTTGCAGATTTTGATGTTGCCATGCCTTTTCCTGGGCATAGTGAGCATCAGTTCCACCCGCCTTGAGTGGCCTTCGCAGCTTCTGGCAGTCGGCATATTGCTGTTGATATTCCTTCAGTTCTTGCCGGTGATACGGGAATCCCCCACTCCGGAATTATTACCCACAACATCCGGATGGGCTTTTTACTCGCTTTCTCCTTCAAACAGTCTGGAAGCCGGACTGTTTGGAATTTCGATCCTCGGTTTTGCGCTGTTTGTCTCCCGCTTGTCAGATCTTGCGCAGGAACGGTTGTTGCGATTCCTGTTCCTGGGGCTGTTCCTCAATGCGCTGATCGGCATCATTCAATTGTCCTTCGAACGCCGGGAGGTGATCACAGACCTCCTGCCCTTCAACATGAATGTCGGCGTATTTGCCAATGAGAACCATTATTCGACCCTGTTTTTCCTGACCATCCCACTGCTGGCCTATCTTGCGCTGGTACGGTGGAAGAAGCCGTTGTCCTATCTGCTGTTTTCCAGCCTGCTTGTGTTTATCCTGTTTGCTGTAGGCTCCCGTGCCGGGATGTTCATTTCATCGGGTCTCGCAGTCTTCTGCTTTGTATGGTTCAGCCTCAATCTGTCTTCGCGAATTGCACGGTTGGGACTGATTGGCGCAGCGGCATTCGCCTTGATAATGATCGTTACTTTCTTCCCATTGGACGAAATTCTCGCCGGTGATTTGAGATCGGTAATCTTTGCAAACACCATGCGTGCCATCTCCGACAACTGGCTGGCCGGTACCGGGCTTGGAAGCTTTGTCTTGATCTACCCGTCCTATGAGGCCCGAGAGCAGGTCCTGCAGACCTATATCAATCATGCCCATAACGACTATATGGAGCTTGTTCTTGAAACCGGCATTTTCGGGATTGTGCTGATCGTCGGCTACTACGCTGTCATCTTGCGCAATTTCATGCATTCGCGGCTGGCTGAAGCTGCGTTCATTTCAATCATGGCGGTCAGCCTGCATTCGCTTGTCGATTATCCTCTGCGGACGATGGCGATTGCGGTTCCCTTTGCCCTTCTCAGCGCCATTATCCTGTCCACCAAGCCGCACATTCTGGACCAGCGACGCGAGATGGAGCGGCAGGAAGCGCAAAGGCAATTCGAATCCGGCTCATCGGCAGAATATGGCACGCTCGAAGCGGAGCAATTTTTTGATCGCTGACGAAGATCCGTTTATTGCAGGCCCTTGATTGCAGCGAGGTTTCTGCTCAGGAATTGCCTGATCCGCATTGGCGAAAGAAGCCCGGACAAGAATTGGCGACGGGCGGCAGGACCGCTGGACAATCTTCCCCATATCCACGCAAAAATGGAAGCCAGCATGGCTAATCGGTGCCGACCTGGTTCGGCTGTCAGATCAAGCGTCGTTTGTACCCAATTTTCTGCTTCAACGCTCGTTGAATCTATTGGATTTTCTGCCTCAAGCACATTGCAAGACAATTCAATAAATGACTGAAAATATTGTGATAATTCTGCTTCATCAAATCTGGCGGACGCTTCCAGAATCCCGTCTTTCCCGAACTTCGCAAACATTCTTGCATAGTCCGCGACATCGCGAAGCAAGACCAGATTTGAGGAATACCGGCCGCTATCGATCTGCGCGTGGCTGACAAGATGGCATATGCGATCGACGGGCGCCGGTGCCCTCAAAGCCGGATCAAGGCCGGATACGGCATTTTGAAATAGTTCCTGCGGCGGAAGAATTCCCAAGGCCGGACTGGCGGAGGCGGCAGTATGCAACTCGATCGCGGTAAGTTCACCGGCACGCCAAAGTGCCGGCGCATGCCGCATGGTGCGATCATAGGCAAGATCATCATCGGTATAGCCATTGGATTTCAGGATATTTATTGCCTCATCAATCCGGTCTTCAGGCACCAGGACGTCCAGATCACTCAAGATGCGGTCTGCGGGATCATCGTAGATTGGAGTAACAAATTCCGTGGCCCCCTTTAGTGCAATGGTCGGAATTCCATCACGCTGAAGCAGGTTTGAAGCTTCCGTCAATTGATCTGCGAGCCGTTTGTTGCGCTCCCGGTTCTGCTCACGCAGATGCCGGAAAAACCCCATGACTTCAGGATCAAGGCAATCTGCGATCTGACCGTGTTCAAATGCCCTGGGGATGAAATTGGCAATTGAGTGCGCCGTCGCCAGCCGAACCAGTTGCTGGGTATCGGCCTTGCGTAGCTCTTCTCGATCTTTGGTGTCGATCGAGTTTCCCAATGCGCTACGCATTAGAACAAGAAGGCATTTTACAGAATGGCGACGCATTTTCCGGCTTGATGTCATGCCACCAATTCCTGCAGAACCGCTGCGGCATCTTCGCCGGTCCCGTACCTGAATGAAAATGCCGGAATGTTCTGACACAAGCCAACCATTGACCGGATGCTGTTATTGTGTCCGCAAGCCCGGCTGCCAGCTGCAGTCAGCCGGTGGAGGGCTTCAAGCTCATCGATTTGGGTCAAATTCGAGCCGTCAAATTCTGCTCGAAATTCCGGAAAGCAAAGATGGGTGGCTTTGTGCCAGCTCTGATCCGAATTAGCCTGCCAATAGCGAAAACCATATTCATCGGCATCCGGCAAAGGTGGATGTCCATTGTCTTTCAATTGCCGATCCAGGATCTCGTGGCTACCCGATTTGATGCTGATATTTGCAGATAATCCAAACACGTAGCCGCCGCTCGACGATAGCGCAATCAGATCATCGCCCAGATAGGTTCCTCCCGTCATTACAAGTTGCGCCATTAATGTCGACTTGCCCGAACCGCTGGTACCGGAAAGAAGCAAGGTGCCCTGCCCCAGGCGGACCGCACTTGCGTGTAGTACAGCACCTACCTCACCGGGCCCCAAAGCGGTCTCCAGCAATGCCTGCAAAAACATGTGGCGACAGCCGGCAAAATCCTCACAGGACCAGTAGTGTTTGCCGTTCACCGCGACGAGAAAACTTCCATCGGTCGCAATCAGATCAACAACATCGGAAACTGCATCGTCCTCGTCATCCGTCAGAAGCGGTTCGAGGAGCCGGTGCAATACGGAACCGGCGGCCAAATCGTTACACCGAACAAAGACCGTGTTTTCGCCCAGTTTGATGCAATGGTTCCAGCAAAATTTGCCTTGCAGTCTTGCACCAGCCAGTAGCGTCACATGTTTGCCTGAGAACAGTCCGGCATCCGTCCAATGAGCCAGCATGGCATCAAAATCTGTTTCGACCCTGGCGCGATCCTGCTCCAACAACCGGGAAAGCCGTTCCACAGCTTGTGCCTTGTCGGCGGATTGCTGATAGGCAGCCAACATCAGCCGCGCGGTTTCGTTCAAAAGGACGATTGAACCATTTTCGGTCGAGTGGCCGATTGTATGACCACCAAAGGGCACCAGCTCTATGGCCTGTGCACTGGATTGCCGCTGATCAGACATTGCATCACCGAGTTTGGTAAGACTGGCCTCTAAAGACAAAGCCAATTCGGCCAAAACCGTTTATCAAACCGGTTGATCAGTCCCCTCAATTACGGGATTTGGCCCAGAATCGACCATAGGTTCGATATGGTTAATGAACTCTTTACAAACGTCCTAGGCTGCCCTGGTCTGGCGCTTTTGCGGCCGTTCGGAATTGCCCTTGGTTTCAGATGCAGGCGTCAGTTTCTGTGCGGTGTATTGTACTGCACCGGAAAAGCCGTTTCGAATGAGCTGCAGATCCCGTTCCAGCCAAGGCGCGTAATGCTTGACAGTTCCGGCAGGCGGCGTTTCCACGGTCTCGTCGTGGCTATAGGTCAGATGACGATAGGCATAGGCATAGCTGAGGCGCTCCATGGAGAGGCATGTCAGCGCTGCGCCGACTACATTGGCTCCCGCCATGTCCAATCTGGCCAAAGCAGCCTTTGCCGACTTGCGCGTCACCGATTTGGAGGAGACGACCAGCATGGTCGCATCGACCTGACCGCTCAGGATTTGGGCGTCTGCCAGATCGAGAATTGGCGGACTGTCGATGATAATCAGGTCGAAATATCTCGAACAACACCTTAGTAGTGCACCCATTTTCGACGACGACAGCAGGTCAGCCGGATTTGGTGGTGGTGTCCCGGCTGACAGGAAGGTAACGCCCGGGAATTTCGTGCGCTGGAACAGGTCCAGCACCTGACTTTCATCAATCACATTGGACAGAAGGTTGCTAAGACCCGGACCCTCAGACGCCGAATAGATTTCATGAAGCCGCGGTTTGCGAAGATCGGCATCGATGACCAGCACGCGGCGACCAAGCGCAGCAAAATCCTGGGCGAGCTTGTAAACCGTTGTCGACTTGCCTTCGCCCGGCTGTGATGATGTCACCAACAGGCTTTTTACGTCCTGTTCAACACCAGTAAAGCGCAGGGAAGATCGAAGGCTGCTGTAATTCTCAGAAATCTTGGATCGTGGGTTTTCCAGATCCTTGATCAAGGTTTCCTCATCGTTTTCGGGAATGGTTCCAAGAACCGGCAGTTTCAGTTCGGATTCCACACGTTCAGGTGTATCGAACTTGTTGCTGATCAACTCGATCAGGTAGATCAATGCTGCGCAAAGTGCTCCGAAAAATACCAATGCCATCAACATGTTACGTTCAAGGCGCGGTGTAAACGGCGCACCCGGCGTGCGTGCATAGTCGATAATCGAGGCGTTGGTGTTCTTGAGTTCGGAACCAATGCCTACTTCGCTCAATTGAGCAATCAGCTGATCATATTGGGTGCGGTTTGAGTCCACCTCGCGCTTGAGGATCGTGTACTGGATATTCTTGTCCTGGAATTCCCGCTGTTTGGTTTCCAGCTCACCCAGTGCCCGGCGGATACTCTCTTCCTTCTGTGCTGCCAGTCCGGCCCGTGTTTCGACCGTTGCACCAATCGTGGCAGTCTCTTCCTTGATCTGACGCTGCAATTCCCTGATTTGTGCCTGGATCTTGCGCATTTCAGGATGATCGGGTTTCAGGGTGCTGCGCTTTTCTTCATAACCAGCCCTGAGCTCGGCAATTTTCTGCTTGGTGGTCTGAATTGTCTCGCTCTCATAGACGGCCGGCAGGGATGTGATCTTGCCTGCGTTTGCCTGCTCCAGGTCGCGATCGGCAGCCAACCGTTCCTGAATTGCTTCGGCAAGCGCTTCATTTAGTTGCCCGATATTGTCTACAATCAACGAGGCATCATTTCCGGTGATGGTAATATTTTGCGCCTTTGCGTAGTTTACGAGCGCCTTTTCCGAATTTTGAAGCTTTGCCTTAGCTTCAACCACGCGCTGGTTAAGAAATTGACGTGCGAGATCGGAAGATTCACTCGTTTTATCAACGGTATAGTCGATATAGCTACGCATCGCCTGATTGGCGACGAGTGCCGTGTATTTGGGGACTTCATGCGTAAACGAGACCCGGATAACGGAGCTGTCGCGGATGATGCTGACGGACAATCCGCCACGGACGAGACCTACAGCCGCAGCTTCCCGTTCTTCTTTGGTCCAATCTGCCAGGCTGTTTTCCGATTCAGCACCAAATGCACGATCGACCAGGTTCATCAGAGAAAATCCCGGCTTTGGCGCAATGAATGCGTCTTCATCGCCAAGGTTCAATTCGTGAACGATGCGCCGCGCAATATCTTCGCTTTCAAACTTGATGATCACATTTTCCATCGCGGAAAAGCGATCATATTGCGAAACGACTTCAAATTCCTCGAAGACCCGCGGCGTTGGGGTCTGGATTTCGAGACGTGCTGAAGCACTATAGAGCGGCGTCTGCGACCAAGTATTAATTAGTCCGGCCGATATGCCGAGAATTACAAACCCCAGGATCAACCAACGATATTGGATAGCATAGGAAATCAGCTTCAGCGGATCGAAACCAAATCCATCGTCTGCGATATCGTCTTGCATACGCGAGGTACGCCCGTTGTTTGACTGCAAGCCCTGCAGTTCCGACAGCGTCAGCATTACACATGGTTCTTCTTTCATGTGGCTGCCTGTATTGATCAAATTCATACCGGACCCATCCCATTGAACTCAATCGGGGTTTGTGTGTTGCCTTCAGGTCCCCGATTTGACCTCTTAAACGACGGTTCAATTCCTTGACGAATTACCGAAGTTTTTAACAATCTCGTCAAACAATAGGATCTCGCTCATAAATTTTCGCTAATATACGTGGTAAACAAATTATGGATATTTGGCTGCCGCTGCCGCGGCCAGGTATCTAACGCTATTTTACTTGTAATTTTTCTTGAAAATCCAAATTCAAATAAGCACAAAAATGTTATGTGCAGTGCACATAAATGATCTTGTTGATACAACCATTAATACGTTCAGTTTTTATCTCTGCGCGACTATGGTTATCTTCACGTACCGGGCTTACAAAAAAAGAATGCGAAAAAATGTCCCGCGCCTACTTTGAAGATTTATTAAGTGACCCGAGATGGACGAGCGAAGAAAGAGCGTTCATTGAATTTGTTTGCGGGCCAACACCTTTCATTGTCGAATTTCTAGATAGCGAGCTGAAAAAGGAACGCATTACTGAAATCAAGGACTGGTGCACCGAGAAATATGGTGACCCGTCCGATCCGTTCCGCGGTAAAACCGGTGATTGGCGGATTTGCTCAATTTCGGACCAAAAATCGATCTGTTTTCGGCTTGAGGAACAATTGTCCGATTTCCTGACCTATCGAAAGAAACTTAAACAATATTCATGAGTTAGTGGCATCGCATTTGTCATTGATCTGCTGATACATCTGCCTTCTTACACGCAAGTTTGAATCATCCCGCATCTTGCCTGATGGTGTCTTAAACATGCGAATCATCTAAATTGCCGCATCGAGACAACCCAAGATATGGTCTCGGTTGCACAAAGGCTTCAGCAAATGCCTAGATTTTCGTTATCCGCGAAATGGCATACGCCATGCTATGAGAAACTCTCCGCGCTCGAATGGACCAGCGGATTTTCGATTGCCTCCCATGGCGTCAGGATTGGGGTGCGGACGTCCGATCCGTCTATTGTCCCGATTTTGAAGGACAGCCTTCCAGCCAGTTGTGAACTGTGCGAGGCGGAAGCCGTTGATACGGTATTGTCAGTCGTATTGGGGGGGCGGGATAAAAAAACACGGACCCGCCGGTACCACCTGGTCTATCATAATCATTCGGTATTCTCGCGCTCGCATCGGCTTGAGGAAATCATTGACGGTTTCAAATCCTGTCTTGCAATGAACCTGGCGACATTGGCGAGGCGCCGTGTTTTCATTCATGCCGGTGCTGTTGGCTGGCAGGGCAAGGCAATTGTCTTTCCCGGTAAATCCTATAGCGGCAAGAGCACCTTGGTGCTGGAACTGATCAAGGCCGGGGCGAGCTATCTTTCCGATGAATTTGCAGTGCTGGATTTCAAGGGCCGGGTTCACCCCTATCCCAAACCAATCTCCCTGCGTAAGACAGCCAACGGCAAACAAATGGACGTGTCGATTTCGTCTATTGGCGGAACGACGGCAGATGCTCCGTTAACATTGGGGCTCGTTGTGGACACGCAGTTTCAGCCCAATGCGCTCTGGCTCCCCCGGATGCTTTCACCCGGCGAAGGATTGCTTTCGCTCCTGGCGAATTGCGCAGCCGCAAGATATGCGCCGGAGCGCTGCCTGCGGGCTATGGAACGGGCGTCACAAAACGCACAGTTCATTGCCTCACCGCGCGAGGAAGCAGCCAGCGTGGTGCCGGAGATATTGGATCTATTGCGTACCGAAACAGAAACTGACGAATTCGCCGGTGTTGTTCAAGGTTCCGCGGAAAGCGCTCATTCCCTGGGATTGTGATGCCAATGCCATCCGAAATCAGACCGAAAGCGCGCACTGCTCGCATCGTGGTTCGCGAACTTGGGAGCGAGGTACTGATCTATGATCTGGACAGTCATGATGCGACATGTCTGAACGCAGCGGCAAGCAAGGTCTGGAAGCTCTGTGACGGTAAGAGAACCATTGGCGAGATATCTGCAGAACTGGAAAATGAGGCGTGCGGTGGCAGTGCCGAAGAAAACGTTTTGACGGCGTTAGAAAATTTCATTCAGGCGAATCTTCTGGAAGAGGTTCCCGAAATTGAGACGTCAGATGGAGAAAATCGCAGAGATGTTCTTCGTGGGATCGTCGCGTCCGCAACCGCCATTCCCCTTGCCACAACCATCTCGGTGCCGGCCATGGCTCAAATCGCTTCGTGTCTTGGCAGGCGCGAACGGTGCAGGCGATTTTTCGGTCCGGAATGTTGTCCGGGACTTGAGTGCCGCCGCCGCAGATGCAGACCGGAATGACAACAAGGACATGCGAGACCTGCCTTGATCGCCCCAATGCCAAATGACCCGAAATATACCAATGCTCAGATCATCGCGGAGCTGCTGTCCGGCGCATGGCGAAATGAAGTGGATCCGGCGTGGATTTCTCCCGAAGCACTGCATGACATCCACCCGATTGTCCTTTCGACCGGCGCAGGCCCCTTATGCTGGCGGCGCATCGAAACCGTGCCCGAATTGCGGGAGACGGATGCCGGTCAACTTTTGCGTAAAAGCTATCTGATGACTGCCCTTCGCGGCCAAATGCTTGAGGAAACGCTTGAGCGCATTTGCGAGGTGCTTGACGAGTTCGAGGTCATCCCTTTGATCTTCAAGGGTTGGTCAGTTGCACAATATTATGGTGATCCTGATTTACGCCCGTTTGGCGACATCGATCTTTGTGCTCCGCCAGATCGCTATTTAGAGACCGCAGGTTACCTTTCACAATACGCGACAACACCACCAGATGGCGGCCGCAAGCGGCAGTTTGTTCCCGGCAAGAAAACCACAGTGTTTGGGTTTGACTGCGAATTACCGGGAAATGTAACCCAGATAGATCTGCATCGCGATCTTCAGCGCTTTCGATTTGATCAGCTTGAAGCGGTCTATGCGCGTTCTCGACTGATTCCAGTCAAGTCCCGCCAAATCCGGGTGCTGTCACCGGAAGATCATTTGCGGCTGCTTTGCCTGCATTTTCTCGACCATGGTGGCTGGCGACCAATCTGGCTCTGCGATATTGCCGCATTGCTCGAGGCACTGCCCGATGATTTCGATTGGGATCTCTGTCTCGGCGACGATCCCCTCACCCGTCATTGGGTGGAGATCGCGGTCGCGCTGGCCTGTCAACTTTTATGCGCTAATCCCAAAACCAGGCCTCAATTGCCGGCTTTGCCCTCCTGGCTAATCACCGAAGTTCTGGAACAGTGGCGCCGTCCGTTTGAGGCCCATATGCCCCGAACGAGATTTTTGCAGGTGCTTTTGCATTATCCGCTTGAGATAGTTTCTGAAGCTGCGGCTCGCTGGCCAAACAAGATCAGGGCAACTTGTGCAACAAAATCCAGGTTCGACGATAGACCGCGCTGGCCATATCAGCTATCTGAATTTTCTCGGCGTGCTTTCTCCTTTTTTGAGCTATCGGGTGCGCGCTGATTTGTTTCCCGAATCCGCCGTTCTACCGGGGGTTTAAATTCTTCTAGAAATACAAGAAATAGTAACAAAAAGAGGGCTGAACATATCAGCTCCAACGGCATCAATTCCGTAGCTTCGTGTGACAAAAGTGTTGCAGTTTCCGGATAATTTCGAATGCCAGCGGTTGGTTTAGCAAACAATCATAAACCCAAGAAAAGAAACCCTTGCATTGCCCGGCAAAATTGATTCAAAAGGAACATGTAGCGATTCTAAATTGCTAGAGTGGGTGTGTGGGGCCACTTCATTCGTCTGGGCCAATCAAGCACATTCAGAACAAGTACCGACCTAAGCGATTGATGGTCGATAAAAAGCTGAATTTTGCCATCTCGGGTGCGAGTCACCGTGAGTGCGGTAGCTTTATTTTCATTTTCGCCTTTTGACCGTCATTCCTGTCATTTTATCCGGTGGATCCGGGACACGGCTCTGGCCGTTATCCAGGGCGTCCAAGCCCAAGCAGTTCCTATCCTTTGGTACGCAACATTCGTTGTTCCAGGAGACAGCGTTGCGGTGCCGCTCGGATTCATTTGATGCCAAACCCATAATCGTCGGATCCGAACCGCACCGGTTTCTGATCGCCGAAGATCTGCAATCGGTCGGCATCAAGGCGGATATTCTGCTGGAACCGGTTCCACGGAATTCGACGGCTGCCATTGCAGCCGGCTGTCTGCAGGCATTGAAACGGGATCCGGAATCAATGGTCCTGATCCTGGCTGCCGACCATCATATTCCCGACCATGATGCTTTTTGCGATGCTGTGATATTAGCCACCAAAGATGCGGCCGATGGTTATCTGATCACTTTTGGCATCAGGCCGACGCGGCCAGCCACCAGCTATGGCTATATCGAGCCGGGAGACATGCTGAAAGCCGGCTACAAGGTTCGCAATTTTATCGAGAAACCGGATCTAGAAAATGCGCGGGATAATATTCAAGCGGGCTATCTCTGGAACAGCGGCAATTTCCTGTTCCGGGCAGATGTCTTCATGGAAGAACTCGCCCGGCTCGCACCGGAAATAAGCGAGGCCGTAACAAAGGCATTTGAAGGTGGCGAAAGCGATCTTGATTTCATCCGGCTGGATAGTGCCGAGTTTGAAAAGGCACCATCCATCTCTGTTGACTATTGCGTCATGGAAAAGACCGAGAGAGCAGCGGTGCTTCCAGTTAGTTACCTCTGGTCTGATGTCGGCAGTTGGGATTCGGTCGCCGATCTGGCGCCTGGTGACGAACAGAACAATTCGGTGATCGGTGAAGCAAGCATTCTTAAGGGCAAGGGCAATTTCATCCATTCCCAGGAGCGGCTTTCGACGATCGTGGGTATCAACAATGCCATTGTTGTTGCCACGCGCGATGCGGTTCTGGTTGCCGACAAGCACCATGCAGAGGACGTCAAGGCGCTGGTGACCCAGTTACAGGATGAGGGAAAGAGCGAAGCCAATACGGCGTTGCAGATCTTCCGGCCCTGGGGGAACTACGAGCAGTTGGATGTCGGGCCCAGCTATCAGGTCAAGCGCATAACGGTAAAACCGGGCGGCGAATTATCGCTGCAAAAACACGAACGCCGGGCTGAACACTGGATCGTGGTTTCCGGTGAAGCCGAGGTAACGATTGGTGATGAAGTTTCCATACTGCAGCCCAATCAATCTGCCCATATACCCTTGGGCGCAGTGCATCGACTGGCCAATCGCGGCAGCGAAAATCTGGTCTTGATCGAGGTACAGTCGGGCGATTATTTCGGTGAAGATGATATTATCCGGCTGGAGGATGTCTATCGCCGCAGCGAGAAACCGGAAAGCGTACTTGAATAGATTTTAAGATGGGAATCTGTACCAAGATGATGTTGCTAAAATGACCCGGCTTTACGATAGCCGAAAGCGAATCCTAGTCACTGGCGGTGCCGGTTTTCTGGGATCTCACCTGGTGGACAGGCTTCTGGAACGGGGCCATGAAGTATTGTGCGTCGACAACCTTTTTACGGGTACCAAGCGCAATATCGACCATCTGCACAATCATCCACGCTTTGAATTCATGCGCCATGATGTGTGTTTTCCGTTGTTCGTGGAAGTCGATGAAATCTACAATCTCGCCTGCCCTGCTTCGCCTATCCACTATCAGCATGATCCGGTCCAGACGACCAAGACTTCTGTCCATGGCGCAATCAACATGCTTGGTCTTGCCAAGCGCCTGAGATGCAAAATTTTGCAGGCCTCGACCAGCGAAATCTATGGTGACCCGTCAGTTCATCCGCAGGGGGAAGCATATTGGGGCAATGTCAATCCTATCGGGCCACGCTCCTGCTATGATGAAGGCAAGCGCTGCGCGGAGACGCTGTTCTTCGATTATCGCCGGCAGCATAACCTGTCGATCAAGGTCATGCGGATCTTCAACACCTATGGGCCGCGCATGCACCCGATGGATGGCCGGGTCGTCTCGAATTTCATTCTACAGGCGTTAAAAAACGAACCCATTACGCTCTATGGCGATGGCAGTCAGACCCGCTCGTTTTGTTATGTCGATGATCTCATCGTCGGAATGATGGCGCTGATGGATAGTGACGATTCTATTACCGGGCCGATCAATATCGGCAATCCGAATGAATTCACCATCCGGCAACTGGCTGAGAAAATCATCGAAAAGACCGGGTCCTCGTCGGAGCTGACAATCCATCCCCTCCCCCAGGATGATCCCAAGCAACGGCAGCCGGATATCTCCCTAGCCGGTGAGTTGCTGGCGTGGAAGCCTAATACGCAACTCGAAGCCGGGCTGGACCCGACGATCGCCTATTTCCGCGAACTGGTTGACGAAGGTGCGGTCGCGCCAATTGAGACTGTCTGACCGTGATGGGTGATATGGGAACCGTGCTGGTTACGGGTGGCGCCGGCTATATTGGCAGCCATACCTGCAAGGCGCTTTCGGCAGCCGGATACACCCCAGTTACCTATGACAACCTGATCTTTGGCCATTCAGAAGCAGCGCAATGGGGACCGCTCGAGATTGGCGATATTGCCGATCGCCAGCGATTAGACGAAGTAATTTCGCAACACCAACCAACTGCGATTTTGCACTTTGCCGCTTTTGCCTATGTCGGCGAATCCGTTGCAGATCCCGGCAAATATTATCGCAATAATGTTGCCGGGTCTCTCAACCTGCTCGAGGCGGCCCGAGATAACCAGATCAATAGGTTCGTCTTTTCCTCTACTTGTGCAACCTATGGCATTCCACAGACCTTGCCGATCACCGAAGATGAGCCTCAAAAGCCGATAAACCCCTATGGCCATTCCAAGCTGATGGTTGAACAGATGCTCGCAGATTTTGGTACCGCGCATGACATTGGCTGGATCGCCTTGCGGTATTTCAATGCCGCTGGTGCGGATCCCGACAATCAGATCGGCGAAGATCATGATCCGGAGACCCATCTGATCCCGCTGGTTCTCGATGCCGCATCCGGACGCAGGGATTCCATTACCGTATTCGGATCAGATTACGATACCCCAGACGGCACCTGTATTCGCGATTACATCCATGTCAGCGACCTGGCCGAGGCGCATGTGCTGGCCCTACAACATCTCGAAGCTGGTTCGGAATCCGGTGCCTATAATCTTGGCAATGGGACAGGATATTCTGTCCGCGATGTCATTTCCGTCGCCGAAAAGGTGACCGGATTGAAGGTACCTGTGATCGAAGGTGGACGACGGCCCGGCGATCCAGCACGCCTTATTAGCGACGCATCGCAGGCGCATGACATGCTCGGCTGGCAGCCAAAAATTTGTGATCTGGAAGAGATCGTCGGTACCGCATGGGCATGGCATCAGCGCCAATCTGCCACCAATAAAGAAAGTGCTATCGTCTGATGACCAGGAAAACTGCACTCATAACCGGGATAACCGGGCAGGATGGGGCCTATCTGGCAGAATTGCTGTTGGGCAAAGGGTATGAAGTGCACGGGATCAAGCGCCGATCCTCCTCGTTCAACACGGCAAGAATTGACCATCTGTATCAGGATCCGCATGAAGAAGATGTGCGACTAAACCTCCACTATGGTGACATGACGGATGCGACAAATCTGATCCGTATTGTCCAGGACGTTCAGCCGGATGAAATCTATAATCTGGCCGCACAAAGCCATGTGCAGGTAAGTTTTGAAACGGCGGAATATACGGCCAACGCAGATGCGATCGGGCCGCTGCGCATTCTTGAGGCTATCCGATTATTGAGGCTTGGCGAAAAGACCAGGTTTTATCAGGCATCTACCTCGGAGCTTTATGGAAAAGTGCAGGAGATTCCACAGCGCGAGACGACGCCGTTTTATCCACGATCCCCTTATGGCGCGGCAAAACTCTACGCCTACTGGATTACCGTAAACTATCGCGAAGCCTATGGTCTGCATGCCTCAAACGGTATTTTGTTCAACCACGAAAGTCCGATACGCGGGGAGACATTCGTAACCCGCAAGATCACGCGCGCGGTTGCTGCCATTTCGCTTGGTCTGCAGGAAAACCTCTATCTGGGCAATCTCGATGCCGAGCGCGATTGGGGTCATGCGCGGGATTATGTCGAAGGCATGTGGCAGATCATGCAGCAGGATGAGCCCGATGATTATGTGCTCGCCACCGGTCGCAAGGTTTCTGTCAGACAATTTGTCGAGCAGGCATTTTCCGAGGTCAATATTTCCATTCAGTGGCAAGGCGAAGGTGTCGACGAGATCGGTGTCGATGCTGATGGTGGCAAGACCCTGGTCGCCATTGACCCGCGATATTTCCGGCCGACTGAAGTCGAACTGCTGATTGGTGATCCCACCAAGGCAAAAGAGAAGCTGGGCTGGCAGGCGAAGACCAGTTTTGAAGACATGGTAGCCGATATGGTGCGGTCCGATATTGCACTGGTCGCCCGCGAGGCCGAACATCGCGGACTGGATGAAGACCATCTTGGCCATCGGAAAATAGTGGCAAAATAGTATCCCGGCAGGCAGATGAAAATTTCGGTTATCACCGTTTGCTACAACGCTCAGGCGACCATTGGATATGCACTGGAGAGCTTTCTGGATCAGCGCCATGCGGACAAGGAATTGCTGGTAATTGACGGTGCCTCGACCGACGGGACGCCAGATATTGTCAAATCCTTCAAATCCGACCAGATCAAAGTGCTAAGCGAGCCGGACAAGGGCATGTATGACGCCTTGAACAAGGGATTGGCACTTTATACCGGTGACGCCGTTGGCGTGCTCCATTCTGACGATACCTATCATGACAAGGATGCTCTGAGCCGGATTGCGCAAGCGCTGGAGAGCGCCGATATTGTACACGGGCACCTGAATTTCGTGGATGATCACGCCCGGAAACGTGTTGTCCGCCATTGGCGCGGGCAAGAACGCCCGGCAAACGGTTTCAGGACCGGCTGGATGCCGGCGCACACCACCTTGCATGTGCGGCGCCATGTGGCCGAGACGGTGGGGCCATTCGATCTCAGCCTCCGAACAGCATCCGACTATGACTGGATGATCCGCGCGATTGACGTGCATGGCTTTGAAACCAGGATGATAGACCACATCCTGGTGGATATGGCCGAGGGAGGGAAAAGCACTTCCGGCATTAGCGCCCATATTCACCACAATCTCGAAGCGCTGAAAGCGCGCCGGCGCTGGCTCGGCACCGGCGTTATTGATTTTGCGCTGTTTGCCAAGCCGGCAAGAAAGATCGGTCAGTTTTTTCGGCCTGGCCAGCGATCGCAACTCGCATGACCGCAGCTGAAATCTTTTCGCTTAAGGGCAAGCGTGTCTGGGTCGCAGGGCATCGCGGCATGGTTGGTTCGGCGATTGTTCGCAGGCTCGCTACAGAGGATTGCGAAATCCTGACCGCAAGCCGCGAGACTGTCGATCTCAGCCGTCAGGCAGAAGTAGAAGACTGGGTTGAAGCGAACAGGCCGCAAGTGGTTTTTCTGGCGGCAGCGAAAGTCGGGGGCATCCAGGCCAATGCCACCTACCCTGCCGAGTTTCTCTATGACAATCTGATGATCGAGGCGAATGTCATCCATGCCAGCCAAACTAATGGTGTCGAGAAATTGCTGTTTCTAGGTTCGACCTGCATCTACCCGAAAATGGCAGCCCAGCCCATGCGCGAAGAGGCATTGCTGACCGGCCCGCTGGAAGAAACCAATGAGTGGTATGCGATCGCGAAAATAGCCGGAATCAAGCTTTGCCAGGCCTATCGCAAACAATATGGCAGTGATTTCATTGCCGCCCAGCCGACCAATCTCTACGGGCCGGGTGACAATTATGATCTTGAGACCAGCCATGTTTTGCCGGCGCTGTTGAGAAAGGCGCATGAGGCAAAAATGGCAAAGGCAGCTGCAATGGATGTCTGGGGCACCGGCACGCCGAAGCGCGAACTGCTGCATGTCGATGATCTGGCCGATGCGGCGGTGTTTCTGATGAAACACTATTCCGGTGAGATGCACATCAATATCGGGTCCGGGGAGGAAATCGCGATTGGCGATCTTGCCGAACTGGTTTGCAAGGTTGTCGGATATGCGGGCGAACTGAATTTTGATACCACCAAGCCCGACGGCACCCCACGCAAGCTCGCTGATGCTTCCCGCCTGAAACAGCTGGGATGGCATGGTGCGAGACCGCTGGAGACCGGAATTGGCGAGACCTATGCCGATTGGCTGGGGAGCGACCGATATGCCGGTTAAGTTGGTGTTGCGCCTGGAAAGCAAACAAACCAGCTGGGTATGATGCGTGGCGCCACCTATCCTCTTTCTTGTCTTCAACAGACCCGAGCCGACTGCCAAAGTCTTTGCAGAAATCCGGCAAGCCCGGCCGGAACGCCTTTACGTTGCGGCCGACGGGCCGCGCGACGGTGTTGCAGGCGACAAGGATAAATGTGCCCAGGTTCGAAAGATCGCCACGGAAGTTGACTGGCCATGCGAAGTCGAAACCCTGTTTCAGGCAGAAAACCTGGGTTGCCTGAGGGGTGTGAGTGCCGGGATTGACTGGTTTTTTTCAAAGGAAGAATGCGGGATCATCCTGGAAGATGATGTTGTTCCCACGCCGGCATTTTTCCCGTTTTGCGACACCATGCTGTTGCGCTATCGAGATGACAGGCAGGTATATACAGTTTCCGGTTTTAATCTGCTTCCGCGCAGGTTTGGCCGCAAAGGCTACTTCAAATCTCGATATTTTAAGCCCTGGGGATGGGCTGGCTGGGCGGATCGTTGGCAGGAAATGGATATAGGATTGCCAGACTTTGAGCGTGATCACGCCGCGGCCATCAGTGCGGGGCATCTCAAATGGTGGGAGAAGAAGCATTGGAGAAACAAGGTTTCGGGAGCTTTAAAAAAGCAACACACCTGGGACTATCAGTGGCAATTTTTCATTCTTTCCAAGGGCGGGCGGACGATCCGGCCAACCGCAAACATGATTACCAATGTTGGATTTGGTCCGGATGCGACCCACGCAACCAGACCCAGCCGATATATTAATCGACTGAAACCAACAAATGCGCGGACAAACTGGACTGATCGTGAGGTCAGGCCGGGCTTTTTTGAGGATTTTCGGCTTTTCGTTTACGGCTATGGCGGCGGCCCGATCAATTTTATCAAACGAAGTTTTTTCAACAAGAAGACGCGGGTTTTCGGGTGAAGTGGTGCTCATTGATAAAATCAGCCGGTTCTTTGTTTCATGTTGTTTGAATTTTTTACATGAACAATTGAATCAATGGGTGTCAAAATAAACCTGAAAGGTGGATTGGGTAATCAACTGTTTCAATATTCAGCAGCGCGCGCCTTATCACTTGAAAACAATACCAGCACAATTATTGATCCCTTCTTTTATAAAAAACCGAATGTAAAAGGTAATAGGCATTTTGAGCTGGAGCATTTTCCGATAAACGCGAAAATATTGAAGTATTATGATGTTTTGCAAGGACGGGATAAGTTCTTAATTGATAAATATTACAGTTATGTTCATGACAAGTACAAACCTCGTCGATTTATTTACGATGACAATTTCTGGAATCTCAGCCGAAATGTAACACTGTCGGGGTATTTCCAGTCAGTTCATTACTTTTATCGCCAGTATGATTGTTTCAGAAAAGAGATTGACCTTACGGAAATGGTTCTGGCTGACACTTCAAATGAGCAGCGAGAAAAGTTTTCGAAAGCCATTGGCATCCATGTCAGAAGAGGCGATTTTCTCAATGATGAAAAATACAGGATGGCCAATCCAACAAGATACTATCGGGATGCAATTGATTGCATCAGGGTAGAAAGCTCTCTCGATAACTTGATTGTTTTTTCGGATGACATTGATTGGTGCAAGGCGCAGCGTGAATTCAAGGGTGCAGAATTTCGGGCCGCCAATCTGGAGCGTCCGCATATCGACCTGTTTTCCCTGGCGGGTTGTGGTGCGGTAATTGCTGCCAACAGCACGTTTTCCTGGTGGGCGGCCTGGTTTGCCGCTGCTCGCGGAAAATGCGTGGTTGTTCCAAACAATTGGCGAAAAGGCATTGAAATAAAGGATGTCGGCCTATTACCCGAGGGATGGTTTTCGAGATGAAGGTACCGTGGGGTTTGGGGATTGATGATCGGTGGATTTGGGGGTTTGGGCGGTTCGGCGCTGATGATCGGCGTTATCGGGGGTTTGGGTGGTTTGGACGCCTAAATTATAGATATTGAAAATACAAAAGACAGATGATTGAATTCAAGAAATACAAATGGGCTCACCCAAAGCCAATTGATCCATGTTGCTAGTATGGGTTTAGACCAGACACGGAACTTTATCTTTAATCATCTTGTAATAAGGGAACATGCAAATTCGATGCTGGCGCATATTTGCTAAGTAGCAGTTTCAAAGCTGAATATAGGACAATCGATAGAATAAAATCTCTTCTGGAAATTAAATTTTTGAAATCGCTATTTGAAACGTAAATAAAATTTAAAAATTCTTGGAAATTTCAATAGTTAATAATTAAAAATTATTCCGATCTGAAATTTGAACGGTTCATTGTGTTGTCAAAGACTAAACGAGAACTCTAAGAAACTGATGTGTGGCATCAACGGCATCTTTGCCTACCATTATGCGGCAAATCCGGTAGATCGTTCCGAGCTTTTGCGTACTCGCGACCACATGGCTGCACGTGGACCAGATGGAAAGGGTGAGTGGATTGCAAATGACGGCCGTGTCGGCTTCGGTCATAGGCGCCTTGCAATAATTGACCTCACCGATGGCGGCGCCCAGCCGATGGCCAGCGACGATGGTTCACTAATCATTACCTTCAACGGCGAAATCTACAATTACCGAGAACTTCGCCAAGATCTCGAGGCCGAGGGTCATGTCTTTCGAAGCAACTCTGATACCGAGGTCCTTCTGCATCTTTATGCTGTAAAAGGCGAGGCAATGGTCCACGAATTGCGCGGTATGTTCGCCTTCGCGATCTGGAATAACAAGCGTGGCGAAGTGTTTCTGGCGCGAGATCCTTACGGCATCAAGCCCCTCTATTATGCCGATGATGGCTGGACGCTGCGCTTTGCATCCTCCGTCAAGGCTTTGATGGCAGGCGGCCGTATATCGACCGATCCCGAACCGGCCGGTTGGGTTGGCTTCTACTTATTCGGCAGCGTACCGGAGCCCTTTACCACCTATCGAGAAGTGCGCGCGCTTCCCGCCGGCGCAACACTCCTCGTAGATGCACAGGGCCCGCAAATGCCGCACCGCTATTTCTCGATTGCCGCGATCTGCGCGCAGTCGGACGGTGAGTTGGCGACTTCTTACAAAGTACACAACGCGCAGAAACAAACGCGCGCTGCACTCATAGACAGCGTGCGCGCTCACCTGGTAGCGGATGTCCCGGTTGGCGCATTCCTGTCTGCAGGTATCGATTCAGGTGCGCTAGTTGGCTTGATGCGCGACGTAGGGCAAGAAGATGTCACTACAGTAACGTTAGCGTTTGATGAGTTTGAGGGTCAGCATGATGATGAAGCGCCAATAGCTGCAGAGGTTGCCCACCATTTTGGCACACGCCATCATCGACGACTGGTGACAGAACGCGAGTTTCAAGACGATCTGCCGCTAATTCTGGAAGCAATGGACCAGCCCAGTATTGACGGCCTTAACTCCTGGTTTGTAAGCAAAGCGGCACGGGAGCTGGGTCTGAAGGTCGCGATTTCCGGACTCGGCGGCGATGAATTGTTCGGTGGCTACCCCTCCTTTAGCGATATCCCCCGTTGGCACCGTCTGCTAGCGGTTCCTTCGCGCATGCCGTTCCTGGGCGAGGCCGCACGTTGGGCAATAACGGCGGGGCGTACCTTTTGGCCCGGGTTGAACCCCAAGAGCGCGGGCCTCATTAAATATGGTGGCAGCTTTGCAGGAGGATATCTCTTGCGGCGCGGTTTGTTTATGCCTTGGGAGTTGGAAATGGTCATGGACCCCGCCATGGCACGCGATGGTCTACAACGACTAGAGCCGCTTCACCATATCCGACAGGCTTTGGACCCAATGCCGCAGTCGAGTTTTGCAAAGGTAGCGACACTCGAGGCCTCGCTTTATATGCGAAACCAATTACTCCGTGACACCGACTGGGCCAGCATGGCCCATTCGCTGGAAGTCCGAGTACCACTCGTCGACAGTCATCTTCTGGTGACCCTAAATGCTGCCCGTCGCGCCGCAGGCGGCCTTGACGGCAAGACTATTCTGGCCATGAGCCCCGCAAAATCCTTGCCGGACACGGTGATACATCGCCTCAAGACAGGATTCACGACGCCGATCGCGACCTGGTTGCAACGGGATAAACGGGCAGAACGCTGGAAGAAAAGGTCGTCCCTAACATCGTCCTATTGCCCATGGGCCCGACGCTGGGCTTATAGTGTAGGGGCAGCGTGACGATGAACGGAACCGATATACATGTTTCTGCGTTGGTAACCGACGCGTTCGGTGGCTTCGGCGGTATTGCGCAATACAACCGTGATTTTCTTACCGCCCTGGCGCAGACCAATTGCGTTGAACGGATTACTGTGTTGCCTCGCCTAGGCGATATACCGATCGAAACGCTGCCGACAAAGCTTCGCCAACACCCTGCCGCAGGAAACAAGTTGGCCTACGCTCTCAATGCGTTCGCCGCACTTGGGCCGATCGGGCGTGTAGACACGATCTTCTGTGGCCACATTCACATGATGCCAATCGCCGCGCCTCTCGCCCGATTGTCTGGCGCTTCGCTCTGGCTGCAGATCCACGGGATAGAGGCCTGGGAACGGCCGTCGCGCCTATTGCAATGGTCTGTTCGCCAAGCCAATCTGGTCACAGCCGTCAGCCGCCACACCCGCCGGCGTTTCCTATCATGGGCCGGAATTGCCCCAGAAAAGGTCAAAGTCCTTCCTAACACGATCCATGAAAAGTTTAGCTCCGGCCCGAAATCAGCCAATCTGCTCGATCGCTACGACCTTCATGGAAGCAAAGTACTGCTGACGGTCTCTCGCCTCGCTGCGTCCGAGCGTTACAAGGGGCACGACCGGGTAATCGAAGCCCTGCCACTCGTGCTCGCTGTTTGTCCGCAAATGCGCTATCTGATTGCGGGCGATGGTGACGACCGACCGCGGCTTGAAGAACTTACTAAACGTCACGGAGTGACCGACAAGGTTGTCTTTGCTGGTCATGTGCCCGAGGACGAGCTAGTAGATCATTTTCGACTCGCCGATGTGTTCGTCATGCCGAGCCTGGGCGAAGGTTTTGGGATTGTTTTCCTGCAGGCAGCCGCCTGCGGTCTGAATGTTATTGCAGGTAATCTTGACGGAAGCGTGGATGCTTTGGCCGATGGGCGCCTGGGGCGACTCATTGACCCGCTCGATGAAGACGCCCTTGCCGAGGCAATCATAATTGCGCTAAGCGAAAAAAATCTGCAATCGGCAGAAGTTGTTGATCGATTTAGTCCCGGCCGATTTGGGCTTGAGGTTAAAGGTCTTCTCCGGCATGTCGTCTGAAAATGCGATGAAATCGCAACCTACATCCGAATCTAACGGCACTACCGCGCAGCGACTTATTATCCTGGAGCCAGGCCGCTCAGAGCGCAATTATTGGCACGATCTCTGGCACTATCGCGAGCTTTTCTTGATCCTCGCCTGGCGCGACGTGTCCGTACGCTACAAGCAAACGGTAATCGGGTTTGCTTGGGCCATCATTCGACCTTTCCTGACGATGGTGGTATTCACGGTCATATTTGGCAATATCGCCAAGCTACCCTCGGACGGGGACGTGCCTTATCCGATCCTCGTATTTGCTGGCATGCTCCCCTGGTTCTTGTTTTCCGGGGTTTTGTCGGATTCGTCAAACAGCCTCGTAGGAAACGCCAACCTGATTTCCAAAGTTTATTTCCCGCGGCTCGTGATCCCGACCTCCACCGCAGTAGTTGCCTTGGTCGATTTTCTGATCAGTTTCTCGATGCTAGCGCTTCTAATGGTTTGGTTCGGCTTCCTTCCGAACTGGCAGATTATCTTCCTGCCTTTGTTCATTGTACTGGCTATTCTTGCCAGCATCGGCCCTGCGCTCTGGATCGCCGCGCTGAACGTCAAATACCGAGATTTTCGTTATATCATACCCTTTATTGTTCAGTTTGGTCTCTATGTCTCGCCTGTGGGGTTCTCGAGCGCCGTCGTACCGGAGAAGTGGCGGCTGTTCTACAGCCTCAATCCGGTGGTCGGCGTCATTGATGGATTCCGCTGGTGCCTGCTCGGCGGTCAGAGCCCGATTTACTGGCCGGGCTTTCTCCTGAGCCTTGTCGTGGTAGCCTTCTTCCTCTGGTTCGGTGTCCGCTATTTCCGCAAAACAGAGCGCACCTTCGCGGACATGGTGTAGTCAGGTGAGCGATGTCGTCATCAGAGCTGAAAGCCTCGGCAAGCGATATCTGATTGGCCACCAATCGGTCGAGCGTGAGAGCTACACTGCACTTCGTGACGTCATTGGTCGTACGCTCAAAAGTTTCGGTCGTTCAACCCTAGATACCCTTCGCGGTCGGCAGATCATCGCCGGCGATGAGATTGAGGAATTCTGGGCTCTAAGGGAAGTGACTTTCGAGATCAAACGCGGTGAAGTGGTTGGCATCATAGGTCGCAACGGCGCTGGCAAATCCACGTTGCTCAAGATTCTCTCGCGCATCACGGAACCTTCAGAGGGTCATGTAGAGATCAGAGGCCGCGTCGCAAGCCTGCTCGAGGTTGGCACTGGCTTCCACCCGGAGCTTACGGGGCGCGAGAACATCTATCTGAATGGTGCCATTCTCGGCATGACCCACGCCGAGATCAAACGCAAGTTCGATGAAATCGTCGACTTCGCCGAAGTTGAAAAATTCCTCGACACGCCAGTCAAGCGGTATTCGAGCGGCATGTATGTTCGGCTCGCATTTGCAGTAGCCGCACATCTGGAGCCGGAAATCCTGATCGTCGACGAGGTTCTGGCGGTCGGAGATGTGGAGTTTCAGAAAAAATGTCTCGGCAAGATGCAGGACGTCGCAGGGCACGGCCGCACAGTTCTTTTCGTTAGCCATAACATGGCAGCGATCTCAGCATTAACAAGTCGTTGCATTTATTTGAATAAAGGTAGTGTAAAAATCGAAGGGTCTACAAGAAAGACGATAGAGGCGTACTTAGATAGCGGTGCAAGCTTAACTTCCAACAGCTACAAAGCTGTTGCCGGGAGTAAGCCGTCGATCGTGTCAGTGCGAACTAATCTGGAGTCGAGGAGTAGCCCTCTAATTTCAGGGTCTCGATTTAGGGTTTTTATTGAGGTCTTCTGCCCAGAATTGGTAAGACCGTGCGTATCATTTCAGATCCAAAATGTAGATGGCGTGCCTATTATTCATTGTGAGTCCGATGGCACAATTCCGTACGTCGAAGGAAGTGTAGAATTTTCGTTCGAAATACCGGAACTAAGTCTCAACGTAGGAAACTATAGCCTAAATGTATATTTCTCTGAGCCGCCTGGCGGGAGAGCATTCGATGTAGTTGAAAATGCATGTCGTTTCAGCGTTGACATACTTGAAACAACATCGCTATTTGGATGGAGACCTGATGTTTGCGCCTATATAGTGAAGTATTCGTGCTCGCTAGAACACAGACCGGAGACTGGTTTTGCTAACAGAACTATCGGAAGGTGAATACCTAGCCGACCGCACGAATCCTTCCCCCGGCGGTGAAGCATATTTGGTGCTAGGGGATCTTAAACTTGCGCTTGAGGAGCTGATCCCAAAAAAGGCGGTGTCGGTATTAGATTTTGGATGTGGAGGTTCTCCTTACCGAGAATTGTTTAGCGGGCAGTATGATAGGGCAGACATAGAGGATAATCCTAACCGTGATATTACACTCGAAGATGCAAGCAGCCTTCCAATCAATATAGGGAGCTATGACGCAGTCCTATCTACTCAAGTACTAGAACACGTTCCAGAACCAGATAAATACTTAAGAGAGTGTAATCGTGCACTTAGGAACGGCGGGAATCTAATCCTAACTACTCACGGCATGTTCCACGATCACCCCTGTCCAACAGACTTCTGGCGATGGACGGGTAGTGGTCTTGAAAAAACAATTCGTTCTGCTGGATTCACACCCGTTCGAATGCTGCAGGTTACAAATGGTCCGAGAGCATCGATTTCAATGTTTCTCGATGATTTGGATAGTATATGTGCACAAAGTAAAAGTTCCGGATATTTCTTATTACACCTTATATTTCGAATGCTTCGTAAGTATGGACGCACGCGCCTTCACAAATTTGCCGATATAGCTTTCCAAAAATTCAGAGTTATGGATGCAACTCTCGACGGGGCACCAAACAACTATATTGTGATAGCCTGTTTGGCAGTAAAAACAAAATGCTTGGAACGGAATTCAACCGATGCAGTTAACTGAGCTAGCGCTTAAATTTGGAACAGATAAAGGGGTCCACATCGGGGAAGCTCACGGCTATACTATTGTATACGATTTGCTATTTGCTGCGTTGAAGTCAAGTGACGTCGCATTGGCTGAATTAGGCCTTCAAGTTGGCGCTTCTGAGAGCAATCCACTTGAGAAAAACGTAACCGATGTACCGTCAGCACGCATGTGGCTTACGTATTTCCCTAACATCTCTTTTTTTGGGATCGATATTTGTGACTTTACTGAGTTGTCGCGTGGTCAGTTTACATTTCTACGAGCTGATGCCGGAATTGCAGTTGATTTAAAACGGGTGGTCCAGGAACTACCACCTGTCGATATATTTATCGACGATGGCTCTCATGCATCGTACCACCAACAGTTGACGCTTCAGTATTTGTTTCCCAAAGTAAAAAAGGGCGGTTTCTATATAATTGAAGATCTTCATTGGCAACCAGATCCGATTGAAAAAATTGGCAATATAGAATTCAATACTGCTGAGATTGCCAAACTCGCAATAAATGACCGTTTCTCTGGAGAGCAAAATGGTACAAAATTGTTTAAGAACGATTTCTCTATTTCAACTTACGAAGCTGTACGCAATGCAGAAATAGCGGTTTTATTTAGTACGGCTGATCTAAATAGTATGGCGAAACATGTACTACCGCCACACGTTCGCGCAGAACCTGTAGTCTCTCTAAGGAAATATATATTTGACTGGCGCCGAAAAAAAAATCAGCTGTCAAGCCCTAAACTTTTAGTATTACAACGATAAAACAATAGATTCAGATTTTTTCAATGATTACAAATAATTTAAGATGAAAACACGATCCTTTTTCTTTGTTTCAACACTCTATGCCGCCCCTTGGGCAGGCAGCGAAGAATTGTGGGCCAGAGCTGCCTCGAACTTAGCTGAGAGGGGCCATACTGTAGATGCAGCAGTGCAGATTTGGCCGGTTGCACCAAGGCAATGGACCGATTTAGATTCTTGCGGCGTAAGGTTGGTTCCGCGATCTTCAACTTTTCCCTGGTCAAAAAGACTGGCAAGACGCCTACTACCAAGCAGGCTGGCAACAACTATCTCGACTCCAATAATTGCTACCCATGCGAGGCAGTGTATTGCAAAAAATCGATATGACTTAGTTGTAATTTGTGAGGCAGCGGCTTGGCCACCAGTGCAGCTTCTTCAGGCGATAGAAATTATGAAAGTACCTTTTGTATTTATTAGTCAAGGTAACTCTGAGGAATATTGGCCTTCTGAAACGAATGCACAAGAATACGGCCGGATATTAGGGAGAGCTGCCGCCACATATTTTGTTGCTGATGAGAATCGAGCTTTAGCAGAGTCCCAAATTGGATATGAATTACCGAATGCTAGAATAGTGCGCAACCCAATCAAATTTCACGCTAAGACTCCATTGCCGTGGCCAAATCGCAACGGCACTACATTCAAAATGGCTTGTGTCGCTCGACTTTATCCAGCTCAAAAGGGGCAGGACAAGCTACTTCGAACACTGGCTTTGCCGCACTGGAGGGATCGTGATTGGAAATTGTCCTTCGCTGGTGAGGGGCCTCACGAGGGGGCTCTGAGAAGAATGGTATCTCTACTAGGTCTCGGAAATAGAGTGGAATTTCTCGGTCAGGTTTCGAATATTCAGGAATTATGGAGGAACAACCATCTACATGTATTGCCATCTCGATATGAAGGGATGCCGCTTTCTATACTGGAAGCGTCGGCGTGTGGTCGTCCAACGCTTACAACGAGAGTGGCTGATAACGACAGATTTGTTACCGACGATCGGACAGGCATTCTAGCTGCAGCTTCTGATGTTAACTCTCTAGATCTCGCATTGGAGCGTGCCTGGACGCTTAGGCCAACCCTGCAAAAGATGGGTTTGGCGGCATACGCATCGGCCATTACTAGCCAAGAGTTGGTGGCAGAGGATGAATTAGCAATATCATTGGAGCAAGTTGCTAGCGATTGACGGTAGTCACTCTTGACTAATTCGTATTGCTTGAAACGAACGTCTCTTTTGTCAAAGCGCTCCCGTTTTGAACCAGAACTATAATTCATCCCTCCATTTTGGCGAAAAGAGTGCATCATATACACGCGGGATCAAACCACTAGGAATCATTGGGTCAACGTAAACGATGATCGAATTTACCTGAAGTGGGAACGTAAATGAGCATTAAGAATTTCGCGCAGAAAGTGATATTCTACCCGAAAGCTTTGATGCTTCGTTACGATATTTATCGCGCGCGAAATTTAATCTTCGGAGAGTATCGTTACCATGTATTTGACAGACTTGGCATCGCGGGATTTGGTGATCACCTTCTGAGAATTGATTTCCCTCCCCCGCATCCTGTAAGCGCCACGCTGGGTAACGCGACAATAGCTTTGCGCGACATTTTTGAAAAATCCCATACCCAAATACTTGATCATTTCACAGGTGCTCTTCAGATGCTAGATGAGTATGGCTCATTGCCATTAACCAAACCATCTGAACCATCTGATATAAGGCCCTGGAGGAACAACGAGTTTTTTTTTGGAGCCGACATAATTGCCTTGATGTATATATTAGAGCGCTACTCGCCGAAGCGTTTCATTGAAATCGGTTCCGGGATGTCAACGCGGGTTGCGCGCTATACACTTGGGCGGGATAGCAAACATCAAATAATCTCGATCGACCCTGAACCCCGCATTGCCATCGAACAGATCGCAGATAAGGTTATCCGAAAACCATTGCAGAGTGATTCATGCGCTGACATACTTGAAATCGTTCGTCCGGGTGATGTTGTCTTCTTCGATGGCAGCCACCGCTCATTACCGGGTAGCGATGTTAATGTTTTTTTCCTTGAATTGCTGCCGGAACTCCCTGCTGGCTGCATCGTTCATATTCACGATATCTATTTACCGTACGAGTACCCCTCAAATATGTTCAATAGATTCTGGTCTGAACAATATATGCTGGCTACCTTCCTGATCGCAGGTGGATGGCGGAAACTCGAGCCGCTAATGCCAATTTATTATTGTTTTCAAAGGGACGAGTATATTGATGTCCTCGGCTCTCAAAAAATTGAAACGGGAACTGGCTTCTGGGGAATGACAAGGTAGAACGGTTAATACGTTGTCTACGATCGCACTTTTGACGCCAATATACAATGGTTCGCGCTTTGTGGAGCGCTTTCACGATCAAGTGAAAAAATTAGTTGAGCCATTCGATGAAATATTGCTTCTTGATGACTGCAGCACGGACGACGGGCCTTACGAACTTCGACAGCTTGGCTACAATGTAATTCACGGCGGCCAAAACGTTGGTCCTGGAGGTGCCCGCAATTTTCTTGCGTCTGCCTCGACGGCGTCATGGATCCATTTTCACGATATCGATGATGAACTTGATCCTGAATATGTTACTCGTGTTCGGCATCATCTTGGGCCAGATCACGATGTCTTGTTTCACGATGTAATCTTCATAGATGAGGCCTCGAGAAGGCCGGTGATAGTGTTTAAATGGCATGATGATTTAATTTCAGATCCCATATTGACTCTCCTTAAGCATCCTATGCCTACACCAAGCAGCGTGATCCGACGGGATATTTTTCTGTTGGCAGGCGGGTTCGCTCAAGATCTACGATGTTTTGAAGATGGAGATCTCCACCTGAGATTGGTGGCGGCTGGTGCAAGAGTTACAGCACTCAGAGAGACCCTTGAAACGGCATTGCGGCACGATGAAGGCGCGAGCCAGGACATGCGGTATTGTCACCGGTGCCGATTGAAGTTTCTTGAACGCTACCTAACCGAACTACCGGCAAAATATCATCAAGACGTTAGAGATCAAATACTATTTACTGCAAGGGATTTATTAGTTAGCGGAGATCGTGAGACCGCCAAGAAGGCAATTGAGCAATATCGGAGTCTAGGTGGGGCTTTTCCCATTACAAAAAACCAACTGCTACGTATTGCGTCCGGTTATCTGCCAGACTTATGGGTCCTGAGTTCGCAAGTCGCATATTCTCGTTTGGTTACTGAAGTCCGAAAGATAACTGGACTGGCGATACGATGAACTTAGGTTCGATTAGGAGCGCGAGTCTTCAGCTAATTCGGCGTTTTCGCGCGCAAGGCCTTGGTGCTGAGGTTAGCAAGAACTGCACCATTGGTGCCAATTGCCAATTCGTCGATGCAAGAAGAGGAAGGATCCGCATCAGCGAGGCTGTCGAACTCCAAACGGGTGTAATTCTGAACACTTATGGTGGTTCTATCGAACTCGCTCAGAGGGCATTTTTAGGGCCATACGTAGTGGTATATGGGCACGGTGGAGTTTATATTGGCGAAAATTCGCTCATAAGTATGCATTGCTGCATTGTCAGCTCGAACCATTCGATCCCACCTGTAGGTGTACAAATCCGGTCCCAACCTGATATTAAGCGTCAGACCGTTATTGGCAGTGACGTTTGGATAGGCGCGAACTCAACAGTTCTATCGGGAGTGACGATCGGCGATGGAGCAGTGATTGGCGCGGGATCATTGGTAAGCCGGGATATCCCGTCAGGTTCAATTTGCTATGGCGCACCTGCAATCCCAAAAAGTGCGCGCGGATCTAGCTAAATTGAGTGTAACAGCAATAGTCTGCACCCACAATTGTCCACCTGAGCGCTTAGCTGCCGTGGTGCATGCGCTTGTCAATCAAGATGACATAAGCTTCGATATAGTCATCATCGATAACTTGAGTGATCCACCTGTGGGCAAAGATATTATGGCTGCACACAGCCGTGTCCGCATCGTCGTGGAAGCGGAACTTGGATTGACGCCAGCACGGCTGCGCGGCGCAAGAGAATCCTCGTCAGAGGTGCTCGCTTTCGTAGATGACGATAACTTCGTATCTTCGAACTATCTTCGAGATGGATTGGCGCACTTTGAGAACCCATCAACCGGGGTGGTTGGCGGTCGGAGCCGGCCGCTATTCCAAGCACCTGTGCCAGATTGGCTCAAACGTAAAAAATATGCGCCTGGCTGCAACGATTCAGGAGACGCAATCCTAACCACAAATTGGCGAGATACATCCGCGACAAGTCGAACTTACCCGAGTTTTGCTCCGATCGGAACTGGCATGCTGGTTCGCCGTAGCGTTTTCGACGTTTATGCAAGGGCACTCTCCTGTGATCCCAAGCGCCGTCTGTTGGATAGGCGCGGCAAGTCATTGGCCTCGGGCGGTGACAACGACATTGTGCTGACTGCGCTTGGCTTGGGTTTTGATGCGATCTACGACCCTTCAATAGAAATCCTTCATGAGATACCAGCTGGCCGTTTATCATTTGAATACGTTAGGCGCTATGCCTACGAAACGAACCTGACTTGGGTCCAGGTATTGTCGTATCACGGTATCTCGCCATGGAAACCGATTCAGCCCTGGACTGCTAGTCTCCGTAAAGCGAGGGCATGGTTTCGCATGCGCCCGTGGCAAGGTCCGAGCGAGGCAATCGAATGGGCCGGCGCTTGTGGCATGATTGACGGGCGCGCTCATATCAAGCGCGATACGAACTTCAAGGTTTGAATCAAGACTTCATGATCCGGTGAAGGGCAAGACAGCAATGAGTCTTCCGAACAGTCCCTTTAGGGGGCTTGCCAAACGTGTTGGATTGGCAGGCCTAGCGGTTCATGCTTGGCATCGGCCAAGAGAATATATTCGCCGAATGCTTCTTGAGGGAGGTCCCTTGCAGCAGAGTAGGACTGCGCGTGGTCACGAATGCATGAGAAAAGCTGCGATGGACATGCCTGCACTAATTGAACCAAGACTGGGCCCTCAAGCAAAGGTGAATTTTCTCAGCGGATCACGGTTTTGGCATCAGACTCTCTTTTGCATGGTGTCTCTACAGATTTTATCTCCCTTCAAAATTACACCTGTTGTCTTCGATGACGGTAGCCTCGACCAAGACACCAAAACGAACCTTAGTCGAGTCATACCTTGGATCCAGTTTATTGACGCAAGCCTCATCGAGTCCCGATTGGATAGTGTATTGCCCAATGGGGCATTTCCGTCTCTGCGTCAACGCAGACGCGATTACATTCACTTGCGTAAACTGATTGATATTCATGTATGTAGTACTGACACTTGCTTAATAATGGATTCGGATATGTTGTTTTTTCGTTATCCACATGCGGTTCTCGAATGGTTTGAATCTCCTCATGCATTGTATATGCAGGATGTTTCAACAGCGTACGGTTATCCGTTAGATTTCTTAAATGAACTCGCAGGTGCTACCGTGCCGGAGAGATTAAATGTAGGTTTGTACTCTCTTGGCAATCTAGAGCTGGAATGGGATCAACTAGAGTTTTGGTGTCGTCGCCAATTGGACGCCTATGGACCAAGTTATTTCCAAGAACAGGCACTGACCGCCATGCTGTTCGCAAAACTATCGGCCAAATTACTGCCGCGGCGCCGCTACATTGTGCAACCAGACTTGCGTGAAGGGCGGGCTCAAACCGCAGTGCTGCACCACTACGTCGCCCAGTCCAAACGGTCATATTTCCAGTATGGATGGCGACGGATTCTGGAGGAACGGACAAATATGGCGGGATGACAGTGTTAATGGCACGACAATCCACTCCTACAGTTTCAGTCTGCGTCCCTGTATTCAATGCGGAGCGCTATGTAGCAGCTGCGCTCGACAGCGTATTAGCGCAGAGCTGGCCAGGGATCGAGATTGTCGCAATCAATGATGGCTCTACCGATGGTTCGCGTGCCGTGCTCGCCGGGTACGAGCATCGCGTCAAAGTTGTCGACCAGAAGAATTGCGGGGCCGCTGCCGCCCGAAACGCGGCTCTGTCGCATACTTCGGGTTCGCATGTGCTGTTTCTCGACGCAGACGACCTGCTGCATCCGGATCACGTAGCTGCACTCGTCGTCGCCTATGCCCGAGGGACCGCCGGATCCATCGCCTTTTCCCGTTGGGCTCGATTTTTTGACTCACTTACCGATGCGGTCTATCTGGACCAACCAACAGAGTCGGACATGTCGGGCGTAGATTGGCTCCTAACGGATTGGGCTGACACGTTGCCGATGACCCAGTGCGGGATGTTTCTTCTACCTAGGTCTCTGCTGGACCAGACTGGAGGCTGGGACGAGCGATTGTCTCTCATTGACGATTTTGAGTTTTTTACGCGTGTAATCTCAGCTTGCGACGGGATGGTCTTCGCAACCGATGCCTGCCTATACTACCGTTCCGGCGTTGGTGATAGCCTGTCGAGACAGAAATCGCGCAAAGCGATCGAGTCCCAATTCCTTTCCTTAATGCTGGGCACCGGTCATCTTCTTGCCTCAGAGGATACACCATGCACCCGGCTGGCCTGTGCGAATATGCTACAGCAGTTCGAATATGAGCACTATCCAGCCCACTCGGACCTGCGAGCCCAGATTCGTGCACGAGTTGCCGATCTTGGTGGTGCGGATATTTTACCCATCGGCCCTCCGAAGTTTCATCAGGCTCGCAAATTCGTGGGTTGGCGATTGGCTCGATTGCTCCAGAGAGCTTTCGGACCACGTAACCCCCTGAACCAGACAGGTATCCGATGAAGACCTCATTTGGCGCTGACTCAATGCGACCCTCACTGCCGCGGCATAGTTGCGAGATACCGCTGCTGTTCCGATGCATCGGGCGTCGCATCGGAGTTGGTTTCTACGTCTATGACTAGTTACATGCGTAAGCAGTACTTTTGCATGTAACAGGACGCCAAACACACGACGGCCAAATGAGAAGCGGGGCTGCTAGTGTCAGCTGCTACGCTTCGACGGAAGACACGATCTGCTAGGTTCGTATTTCCACGCCGCCTTGCTTGATGGACTTGCGGTCTCAAGTTTGTCCTATTTGGATTTTTCCTCTGTACCGTTCGAGAAGGATGTGCTGCGTTTCGGATTTAGGCCCCTGTGTTGCTTGAAAGAAAACACATGAAATCTATTGTTGTGCTTTCATCCGCAGCTATCTTTGGGCAGCGGGCTGCGCGGTTCTTTCATTAAAGTCGGAGAGCCCGAGGACGATTTTATATCGCTTGCCTATCGGCGGTCTGACTCCTTCACACAGATCATGATGGCGGTCTCGAATGAGCTTCCCATTGCGACCAAATCGGAGCATCGTTCGGTAAAACCCTCGTCGGTTAACAAATTCTATGGACAAGCCATTCCAAAATCTCTGAACATGGCCCTCACCAGCGGCGGTGGCGAAGTCCAAAACGCCGTCAAGATCTCGGATCACATTTCCATTGATTTCACGTGGCCGTCATGCGCATAGCCCTGACCGCCGATCCCGAAATACCCGTGCCACCCATCAATTACGGCGGAATCGAGCGGATTGTCGACATGCTGGCGAGAGGGCTTGCCTCGCGTGGGCATGAAGTCACGCTTTTTGCTCACGGCGAGTCGACCTGCCCGGTCGAGAGGGTGAGTTGGCCTGGCGCGAGCAGTATAAGTAAACTCGATACCACAATGAATTGTGCGATGCTGGCAAGCAAAGTTCTTACTGGACGCTTCGATATTGTTCATTCGTTCTCAAGGATCGCTTACCTCACTCCGCTGCTTCCATTTTCGATCCCGAAACTGATGACTTACCAGCGCGAGATCAGCACCAAGACTGTTGGCTTCGGCCACCAGTTATCACGGGGCACACTAGAGTTTTCGGCGATCAGCCAGTGGATGGTCGAGCGCGTTAGGCACATCGGAAAGTGGTACATCATCCCGAATGGGGTGCCGCTTCAAGTCTATGATTTCAGCGCCGAGGTTGCACCGGATGCACCCCTGGTGTTCCTAGGCCGAATTGAAGAAATAAAGGGACCTCATCTCGCGATCGATATCGCCAGACGAGCGAATGCAAACCTGATTATTGCCGGCAATATACCCGCTGAACATAACGGCTGGTTCCAACAAAACGTGGCACCGCACATTGACGGCAGACAGATCTCATATGTTGGCCCGGTGAACGATCGGCAGAAGAATGAACTGCTCGGTCGCGCTCGAGCCTTCCTGATGCCGATTTTGTGGGAGGAACCGTTCGGTATTGTGATGGCGGAAGCGATGGCTTGTGGAACACCAGTGATCGGCACTAGGCGCGGCGCTGTGCCCGAGGTGGTCGTGGATGGGATCACGGGATTCGTTGGCGAAACGGTCGATGATTTCGTCAGCGCGATTTTGCGCCTGTCGACGATCGATCGTGCTGCCTGTCGCGCTCGGGTGGAGAGACTATATTCGGATCGCGCCATCGTCGATGGCTATCTGAAGCTCTATGAAGAAATGATAGCTAGGCGCAGTGAAATCTCAGCCACGTCAGAACGATGAGTGTGAACAAAATCTGCATCATCTCGCCGGGGCACCTTTCGACCAATCCTCGCCTAGTCAAGGAAGCTGATGCGCTCGCCGAAGCAGGGCATGAGGTATCAGTAATTATTGCGGACTTCCTGCCTTGGGCGCGAGACAAAGATTTAAGTTTTGGTGGCAAACCCTGGCGTATTACGGCAAAATTGCCCTTCGGGCCGTACGCTCCTTTCGTTACCCGCGTGAAACAGGTTCTGCGCCATAACCCGGCGAGGTGGCTGGCGAAACAGGGTATTGGACCAAAATTCATGTTGGAAGCAGCGGCACATCCTATTACGGAAGGATTAACGGCCGCAGCCTGCAAGACCCCTGCCGATCTATACATCGCCCACTATGTGGCGGCACTACCCGCCGCGGCTGCAGCAGCACGTCGCCACGCCACACTGTACGCCTACGACGCAGAGGATTTTCACATGGGTGACTGGCCAGAAGATCCGGCTTTTGAGTTCGAGCGTCACCTGGTGCGCGAAATCGAAGGCCGTTACATACCGGGATGCGCCTATGTCACCGCCGCTTCGCCGATGATCGCTGAAGCTCTAGTCGAGACATACGCGATAGAGACGCCTCAGGTGGTGCTAAACGTCTTTCCCCGTAGCCAGGCACCAGCCAAGCCAAAGACTCGAGGCAGTATCGCGACCGAGCCTTCGATCTATTGGTTTTCGCAGACCATAGGCCCAAATCGTGGCCTCGAGTGTGCCGTTCGCGCTATTGGTCTCTCCGTCCATTGCCCGCATCTCTACCTTCGTGGTACGCCAGTGGCGGGCTACCTATCTAAACTTGAAAAGCTTGCGGGTGAAAGCGGTGCGGAGGGACGTGTACACTTTCTACCCCCCTCCGAACCTGAACAAATGGAAATACTCGCGGCAGAATATGATCTCGGGCTATGTGGGGAGCCTGGCCATACCCGTAACAATCGCCGGGCCCTCGCCAACAAACTCTTCTCTTTCCTACTCGCCGGTCTGCCACCCCTGATGTCGGCAACGCCGGCTCAGCATCGCTTTGTAACCGAGGCGGGCTTTCCCGAGCTTGTCTACCCGATAGACAACGCACAAGCGCTTGCAAAGCTTATTGACAGATTGCTTGGCGCTCCTGACCAATTGGCTACCCTACGTGAGAGGATGTGGTGTCTTGGTCAGGAGCGATATAATTGGGAACGGGAAGGCGAATTGGTGAAGAACCTTGTCGCTCGTACACTGAAACGATGACTTCTCGCTCGGTCGTTATTCTTTCGCCCTATTTCCCACCCTCGACTCTCGCAGGTGTACATCGGTCAAGGCTGCTCGCAAAGCAGCTTCCGAGGCATGGATGGGAGCCAATCATACTCTGTGTCGGCGAGGCATTTCATGAACAGCGGCTTGATCCGGGTCTCGCTGCGCTGGTACCAGAGGATCGCGAAGTCATCAAGGTATCTGCTCTGCCGATCGGCTTGACACGTCCGTTTGGGCTCGGCGAAATCAGCCTGCGCGCCTGGCGGTCGTTGCGCCAAAAGCTCTTTCAAATATTATCGATGCGCGAGATCGACGCCGTTCTCATTACAGGCTCACCGTTCTATCCGATGCTATTTGCACCAGAAATCAAAAAGCGCTTTGGCGTTCCGGTCGTGCTCGACTTCCAAGATCCTTGGGTCTCGGCTTGGGGGGGCCAACAAAAGCTCTCGACAAAAGCAGGTGTTGTGCATCGACTAGCCACATGGCTCGAGCCAAAGGCGTTGCGTGCCGCCGACTTCATCACTTCAGTATCAGACAATCAAAATGTAGAAATGGCTACTCGTTATCCCTGGCTCAAACGTTCGAACATGGCAGCAATACCGATTGGTGGCGATCCGGAGGATTTCGACTACCTGCGTCGGCGCAAAGTCGGGTCGGTAAGCATGCATCTGGAGCCCGAGAGGGTCAATCTCAGTTTTGTAGGTACGTTCATGCCGCGCACAGGAGAACCGATGCGGGCCCTGTTTCGTGGACTCCGTAGTTTGATAAACGAAGCTCCAGAACTTGTGGAACGCCTGAGACTGAATTTTATAGGAACCAGCAATCAACCCAATATTCAAACGAAACCCAGTGTTATGCCTATCGCTTCAGAAATAGGTGTAGCCGACTACGTGCGCGAAGTACCGCAACGCGTGCCTTATTTGGAAGCACTGAGCATCTTAGCTCGCTCAGATGGTATTCTGCTTATCGGTTCTGACGAGCCTCACTATACGGCGTCGAAAATCTATCCGGCGTTGATGTCTGGTACACCATATTTATCTTTGTTCCGCAGTCAGAGCAGTGCACATACGATTCTGTCAGCTGCAGGAGGTGGTGTTGCCCTATCGTTCGGTTCGCCTGAGGCGCTTGCTGGTCTCGTTCCGGCGCTCGCTAATGGTCTCAAGCAATTTTCCACCGATTCGGCGGTATTCGGCCATGTAGACCCTGCAGCCTATGCAGCATACGAGGCTTCCGCTGTCGCCGAACAATACGCAAAAATCTTTCACGATATCAGCTGCTTGTAGTCGATTGCCTGGAAAAACTGATTGCCTTAACTCGCGGGAAGCGGGTTGCCCGGCCATCGGCCGAGTTCGAAAGGGAATGCGCGAGCAAATCAGCAATAGAGAAGACCTGCTTGTCGCTAAATCACGTAGGGCTCCATGCAGATGCACTTGTTTGAGCATGGTCGATGTCCGCGTTTGGGGAATTCGCGACAGCCATTCCAAACTGGAACCCGCGTATTGCGAGATGCTCTATTATACTCGATCGCTCCAGCGGTCTTTAGGTTAGCAAGAATAATGTCCCTAACTGAATGATTATGATCAGCTACGATATGATCGAAAATCTCGTCGATCTATTCAAGCCAGACGAACGCACAATTTACTTCAGATCGTGCGGAGACGAATAGGGATGAATCGAAATCGCTATAAACCCTTGGGCCATAACTCACCTGCTCCTACTTTTTTAGGCCTGGGCGCTCCGAAGGCAGCAACGACTTGGTTGTTCCAGTGCCTGCGAGAACACCCTTCGATATTCATTCCGGACGAAAAGGAGATCGGCGTTTTTTCCTGTTCGGACGAAATAGATGAACGTCTTACCGAGTATCTCGCTCATTTTCATAAGTCGGGCACTGCTGATGCGCGCGGAGAGATATTCGTACTGTATCTCAGCAGTCCGCTCGCGGCCGAACAGATTAAGCGTTATCTTCCCGATGCAAAGTTGTTCGTTAGTTTGCGTAATCCTGTTGATCAGATCTATTCTCACTACTGGCATTTGAAACGTCAAAATTTCCATCGCTGGGGTGATGGAAATTTCGTTCCGCCGACCTCGTTCGCTTCCGCCATTGATGAATTGTATGACGATCTTGTTGCGCCGGCTTGTTACGCGCAACATCTAAAGCGTTGGCTAGCTTTCTTCCCGCGCGAGCAGATCCACATTATGCTATATGAGGATATAGAGTCAGATCCGCTTCGCGAGCTGAAGTCGCTATACTGCTTTCTAGAAGTTGACGATGGCTTCGTTCCATCCTTTCTGAATCGGAGGGATGCCGCAGTTCGCGCCGGCGTTTCCCCAAGAAGCGACGTTTTAGACCGTTTGCATACCAAGACTTATGACGGACTCAATCGCTTCGTCTATCATAAGATGAAGCAATTGATCGGCGTATCCGCCGCTGCCCGGATCAAGGATACATTGCGGATTCGTCAGCTCATGCAGGCGATCTTTTATAGAAAAGGTTACCCAAAGATGGATCAGAAGGATAAAAAGAGACTCGTGGCCTTGCTGAGCGAAGATATCTGTGAACTAGAGAACCTGCTCGGACGTGATCTATCACATTGGTTGGGTTGAGCCGATCGATTGATGCGCATTGCAATTGTCACTTCCCACCCAATCCAGTATTACGCACCGCTATTTCGAGAACTGGCGCAGAGGATGGAGGTGCATGTTTTCTACATGCACCAGGTTACAGCGCAGGATCAGGCAGTGGCAGGGTTCGGTGTCGGCTTCAACTGGGACATTGATTTACTGTCAGGCTATGAAAATAGCTTTCTGCGTAATGTATCCACCCAGCCAGGCTTACATCATTACAGAGGTGTCGACGTTCCGGGAATCGGTGCGTCGTTGAAGCAGGGCGGTTTTGATGTTGTGCTCGTAACTGGCTGGCATCTTAAGGGATATTTGCAGACGATCTTGGCGGCGAAACGGCAGGGTATTCCAGTCATGGTCCGCGGTGACAGCCAACTGGATACTCACCGCAGTTTGGTCAAGCGTGCAGTCAAGGCACTAACCTATCCTGTTCTCTTGCGCTTCTTCGATGCTGCGCTTTACGTCGGTGTACGCTCAAAACACTATTGGTGCCATTACCGCTATCCCGAACGCAGGCTTTTCTTTTCACCCCATTGTGTGGATAACGGTTGGTTTGCCGCGCGCGGAAGCGTCGAAGCCGGCGCAGCACTTCGCCAAAAGCTGGGTATCGCACCGCTGACACCTGTCGTACTGTTCGCTGGAAAGCTACAGCCATTCAAGCGTCCGCTCGATGTGATCGATGCTTGCGCTAAGCTTCGTAGTAATGGAAAGGACGTGCAGTTGCTGATTGCCGGTTCTGGTGAACTCGACCACACTCTGCAGCAAAGAGCAGCTGTAGAAGGTGTGACTATTCAGATGCTCGGATTTCAAAACCAAACGGCGATGCCGGCCGTTTATGCGGCGGCGGATGTTCTTGCGCTACCATCATCATCAGCAGAAACATGGGGACTCGTTGTCAACGAAGCGCTAGCCTGTGGTACACCGGTTGTGGTGTCCGACGCCTGCGGCTGCGCACCAGACCTTGTCGAGGATGGCAGCGCGGGTGTGACCTATCCAATGGGCGATGTTAATGCACTGGCAGCACGCTTATCGGCGTTGATTGGTCGACCGCCTGATAAATCGCAAATCGCAGCTAAGATTTCGCACTATGGCTTGACGAACGCTTCCGACGGTATCGAGGAAGCCTCATTGGCAATTTGTCAAGGTCCACGTAGAGCTGTTTGATGAAGGCTACCGGAATAACAGCGCTGGTCCGCTCGCCCTTGCCGCCCGTAGTCTTTCCAGCGGCCTTTGTGTTCCTGCTGCTGTTTGGTTTCGGACCAAACCTACCTTTGGCAATCCTATCAGTCATTATTCTAATTCTTGGCAGCGCCCTTCTCTGGCGTCCTGGAGATTCGCCGATACTTTTGTTGCTTTTCGGCTACCAATGGCTTCAAGCCAGCGCACGGATTTTCCATTCCAACTTCAAGGGTGTTGACGTTAGCGATCTTTCATATGCCGTTGGACAGGTGTCCCTGGCATCCTTTCTCTCGCTTGTGGCCCTGCTGACTTTGGCTATCGGTCTGCGTATAGGTGCCGGCCCTTGGCGCGCATTTGACGGACAGGTCTGCCGCTACATAGCAATCTCCCAGAACACGAAATCTTGGTTCAGGCTCTATGCCTTGGCTTGGGTAGGTTCGGCGGCAGCATTACTTTTGGCTCAATACGTTCCAGGCCTCAGTCAACCACTACTGGCCGCTACGACCCTGAAATGGGCTTTCTTCTGGATTCTCGCCTATGCCACCTTCATTAGACCCAGCGATGATCGGAAGTATCTATTGCTGGCGTTCTTATTTGAATTGGCCTTAGGGTTGGGCGGGTATTTTTCGGAGTTCAGGACGGTCTTCTTCATTACAATAATGGCCATGGCAGCGGCGGGAACAAGGATATCGGGCAGATGGATTGTGGCGCTCTCCGCCTTGGGCGCTTTATTGTTGACGATCGCGGTCGTCTGGACAGCCGTAAAGGATGAATATCGTGATTTCGTCAGCGGTGGCAGGAAGGCACAAATCGTTACAGTCGACTATAGCGCTCGGATGACAGTGCTCACGCAAATGGTCGCGGACCTCGAAATGGGGGAGCTCGCTGATGCCGTTGAAGAGACTGTCAACCGGGTCGGCTATGTCGACTTTTTCGCGGTCGTGCTCAACACGGTGCCGAATATCATCCCGCATGAGCATGGTACGCTCTGGTTGGACGCGATTAGCCGGCCTTTCATGCCCCGCATTCTGTTCCCCGGAAAATCGGCGATCAATGACAGCGAGAGGACCAATTACTACACAGGGCTCGGCGTTTCGGACCATACTGCCGGAACGTCAATCAGCATAGGTTATATAGGCGAAACTTATATTGACTTTGGCGAAATCGGTATGATGGTGGCAATCTTCACCTATGGCCTAGTTCTGGGTAGGGTGTACAGGTGGTTCTTGCAAGGGCCCCGCACCCAGGGCCTGCTTGGAATGGCCTTAAATAGCGCAATTCTTCTTGGCGCTACCGCCCTGGAGACAAGTATTACAAAAGTCCTGGGGGGTCTCATCGTGAACATACTGGTTGCATTTCTGTTCGCTCGATACATCGTGCCCAGCTATGTTCCGTGGATTGTTTTCAACAGAAAGAGAGTCCGGTCGCCGGCAGCTTGAGGCTGCAATCGACGAGGTCTGTTGCTTCTTATGGAGAATGAATCCAAATTGATCTGTCGGCAGATCGTGGCCTCGATCGATGAGGAAGCCGCTGGGCCAAGTTATTCCGTTGTCTCGCTATCTCGTGCGCTTAACGTATTAGGCGCCGACAGCAAGGTTATGGCGATTGGTCGACGTAGGCCGGAATCTGGATTGGAAATTTTCAAGCAGGACTGGGCATCAGTTCCAGGCGCTGGTCGCCTGATGTTCTCCGCGTCGCTCATGTGCGCCTTGGAACAGGCTGCCAGTACAGGCGCCATCCTTCACGGACACGGGCTTTGGCTGATTCCCAACATCCAGCCCGCAAGAATTGCCGCCAGGCATGGCGTTCCTTTCCTAGCCTCTCCGCGCGGAATGCTTAGTCCTGAGGCGCTGGCTTTTTCTTCCAAGCGGAAGAAGATTGTTTGGGCGCTCGCGCAGTATCGCGCTCTAGAATTCGCCATCTGTCTTCACGCAACTAGCGTCTCGGAATATGAGGACATTCGCAGGATGTCACTTCGAGCACCTGTGGCCGTGATCCCAAATGGAGTTGATATCCCGGATGGCGAGCCAAGCCCCACCTGTACGATACTTCATCTCGGTCGAATTCATCCAAAAAAAGGGATCGATCGTCTGATCGAAGCATGGTCACGTGTTGCCGTCGGTTTTCCGGATTGGCAACTACGCATTGTGGGGCCATCCGAAATTGGATATCGCGAAGCTCTTGAGGCGCAAGTGGCGCGTTTGGCGGTGCCACGTGTTAGCTTCGATGATGGACTCTTTGGCCAAGCCAAGTGGAGTGCTTATCGTCGGGCTGGTGTCTTTGTCTTGCCAACATTGAACGAGAATTTTGGTTTGGTTGTTGCCGAAGCTTTAGCGGCAGCAACTCCTGTGATCTCAACCAAAGGCGCACCGTGGCCCGGGCTTGTCGAGGAACGCTGTGGCTGGTGGATCGACCAGGGCGTGGACGCCCTCGAGGCAGCACTCCGCCAGGCTCTTGCAATTTCGTCGGAAGAGCGCCTAGCCATGGGTAAGCGGGGACGCGACTGGATGAGACGCGATTTTGGCTGGGATGGGATAGCCGATAGAATGGCTGCAACCTACGCATGGTGCCTGGGCAAGGGAGAACGGCCGGAATGGGTAGTGCAATGAATCCGCCTCCCACCACAAATATCGCTGCTAACCGAGCCGCTCGGAAATGGAACAGGAAGGAACAGGCAGGGCGAGCCATTTGGATCATTTTATGGCCACTTTTCCGTTTCAGCCCTCGCCCGTTATTCTGGGCTTGGCGTCGCCTACTTCTGCGTCTTTGTGGCGCGAGGATTGCAAGCAATGTTCACATTCATCCGAGCGTTCGGATCGCAATACCCTGGAATATCGAGATTGGGTCATATGCGGCTATTGGTGACGGGGCAATACTATATTCCCTAGGGCTGATCCGTATAGGCTCTCACGCCACTATCTCACAAGGTGCACATCTTTGCGCAGGGACACATGATTGGCGAGATCCGACGATGCCGTTGCTCAAAATACCCATCGACATTGGTTCCAATGCTTGGATTTGCGCTGATGTTTTTATTGGGCCCGGAGTTTCCGTTGGTGAGGGCGCGATCGTCGGAGCACGCGCTGTAGTTACGAAAGATGTTGTTCCGCGATCAATAGTAGCGGGCAACCCCGCGCAGGTAATCGGCGAGCGAGACCCATGAACGGCGAATTGGCCATCGTCGGCAACGAACACGTCAATACAGGTTGCTAAGACACCCACGCTGATAGCTTTGCGACCGCTGAGGGAGACCTGGCGATCAATCAAAACACCGTAGTAAAGTCTGCAAGTTCCTCTGCTTTGGCTACATATATTCCAGTACTGGAACATAGCGCAAGAACGACGTTCTGGTATGGTACATTTGGTATTCAGAAATGCGCAATATTCTGCAGAAGGCTCGGAATTGGATGAAACGCCGGTGAAAGTATCCGTCCTCATTCTGACCCATAACGAAGAACGCAACATCTCAGCATGTCTCGGTTCTCTTTCTGGCATCGACGATATTGTAGTAATTGACTCTGGCAGTACCGACCGCACCCCCGCATTGGTTGAGGAGAAAGGCGCTCGAATGCTCACGCGCCCCTTCGACAACTTTGCCAACCAGCGCAATTTCGGTTTGGATGAGGGCGAGCTCCGGAACGAATGGGTCTTGCATCTCGATGCCGATGAGGTAGCCACGCGTGAGTTTCTGGTTGCGCTCAAAAAACTGGACAACAAGCCGGGGATCGATGCATATCGCGTGCCATCGAAGACGATCCTAAATGGAAGATGGCTTCGGTATTCTGGCATGTATCCAACTTACCAAGTTCGTCTTGGTCACCGCGACAAGATGCGGTTCAAGCAAGTTGGGCATGGACAACGGGAAGACCTGACACCTGAACAAATTGGGACATTTGACGAGCCATATCTGCATTACAGTTTCTCGCACGGCATCAAACAATGGCTGACCAAACACGTTACCTATGCTGAAGCCGAGTCAGAGCAGTTTTTTCGAGAACTTCAGGAACCTCTTTATCGCAAAGAACTTTTCTCTAGAAACAGTACGGAGCGCCGTAGGGCTGTGAAGCGACTTGTAAACCGAATGCCGGTGGTACTTCGTCCGCCCCTACGGTTTCTGCACACATACCTGTTACGACTCGGCTTCCTCGATGGGCGCCCCGGATTGCAATACAGCATAATGCTCTCGTGTTACGAGGCAATGATCGCGGCTCAAATCATAGATAAGACGATTTCTGGTCAGACCAAAATTAATAGCTGACATGGAACTTGCAGTGCGATCTCTACATTCTCTTTACCCACATTGTGAAATTCGGATTTCTAGATGGGGAGCCGGGCTTTATTGCGCGCTTACAAAACGAGTTATTTCCAAATAATACGTTTGTCTAAGAATGAGCAGGAACTGCAAGCCTCGGCGATTCTGCTTTGTTAGTATTTTTGTCATTTCGACCAAGAAATGGCGACCTGCTTCCTAGATTTTTATTCCGATACCCCTTAAATTCTAGCAACTGCCGTCTTGTTCGGAACCCAATCCACATCCTCCCCTTTAGGTCAGTAATCCGCCAGTCGCCGGGTTTGCCGCGGAGCGGGTTGGAGCGGGTGCCGATTTCTTCTTCACACCAGCCGACAATGTCGCATTGATGATCAATTTCTTCGGGCGAAAGTTCGACGAGCCAGGGCGTCGGCTCGAACAGGAGTTGAACCACCAATCTTTCTTCATCGTTGAAGCATGAACGGGCCAACAATCTTTCGAGATAATTTGCCATCAAACCTCCAAATCGAACTTCTTCACGATTGGCGGATCAAGCGGACAAGGCCTTGGCCCCTCTCCCACTTGGCTTTGATGCAAACCCTGCTTCAGTGAGCTTGTTTCAGCTCGCTCACAACTGGTTGGTCTGTTCGAGCAATGCGCAAACCCAGGTGGTGTCGTCCGGCTCAATTGGGGTCGCCGTGAAGCCCGAATATTGGCAGATCTTCGTTGAATTGCGGCTAAGGGATATTGATAATACGGGGCGACGGATTCAGTTGCTGTTAACCAGGTTTTTCCTGTCAAGCGTGTCTTCTCCTTGAATCTCACGCCCTGGCTTGTATCCGGACATTGTCGTCAGCTGATTTCCCCCAACCGCTGGCGAACTCGACCGAAGCGGTCAATATCCGGATAGATGAATTAGACTCTTATAACAATCTATAGTTGTATTTCCTATCATATCAACCTTGGGTGATCAAGGGGAAAATGTGCCCTTGTTGCTTCAACAAGAACTAGCCGGCGATGATCTTTAAATAATCAGGTCCGGTGCCAAAGCCGGATATTTAACAAAGAGGCCGTCTGTTAACGCAGACGGCCTTTTTCAGTTTCAGGTTGCGAGTCTGGCTGCAAGCGATCAGATAATCGGCGGCGACATCGAAACGATCTTGCGAATGAACTGCAGCCGCGAGTCGACCCCGGTCTTGCCGTAAATACTCTTGATCTGGGTCTTGATGGTTTCCGGCGTGACCTCGCGAACTTCGGCAATCTTGGTGATCGTCAATCCTTTCACCAAGTGCGTGGCTACGTGCCTTTCGGCGTCGGTGAGACCATAAAGTGTGACCAAAGGAACAACTGAAATATCCGGCGGATTGTCGGGATCGATCAAGGTGACGATCGCGCCGACAAAGCCGCGATCGAATTCACCATTGGCATCCCTCAGCGGGGATACTTCCGCCACGAAGGGATGTCTGTTTGACTTTCTGCGGATCGACATCAAGCCGTCAACCACGCCCCCCTGCCCCCGAGCAGTTTCGACACCGTTGAGTATATGGTATTTCAACTGCTCATTGAGATCCTGATCGGTGATCAAAACCCTTCCCTCCCGATCGATCCGGATTCCGTCATCCTGATCGAAGATCTGCTGTGCCGTGTCGTTGACAATCACCGCCTCACCGCCAGATGAAATTGCACAAACACCGATTTGCACCCTGTCCAGGACTGACAGGACGGCGTTGTATTTCTCCAATAACTGGAAATAGAATCGGTTGACCTCGATGGCCTTGGCCAGATGCGGGTTGATGAATTTTGCAGCATCCAGAAAGGCTTCCGGCGGCTCGTCCAGAGCCTGATCGAACTGGTAGGCGACGCCCATATTCAGGAAATTGTTGTCAGACAGATTGAAGGCAACCTTCCTGAAGATACCGGCGAATTTCTGTAAAGAAACAAAATCTTCCCGGTTCCGAAGTGTATCCAGGCTTTCCGGCCAGACATCAATATCCCACAGGGGTTCGCAACACGGAGCCTGCAACACCTTCTCGAGTGCTTTAATCTCTATGTCACCGAACTTCTCCATATGTTCGGAAATATGTTCTTCGAGGCCCGCATAATTGCTATTGGACCAGTTCAGGCTGAACGGAATTTCTGTTTGATTGACGGCAAATAGCATGACCCCGCGGGCAGAAACTGCTTTCCCGATATCATCGAGCGCATTGACCCATCTGTCTTTTGTAATTGCAGCATCATAGATTGCTGGAAGTGTCTGGTAGACCTTCAGCACCGCACCTCCCGAGGATCACATCACGATTAGTTATCGGCGACTGTAATAAGGTTACAAAATATCTGATGGCACCACAACTGGCCAATTCCTCAATTGGTCAATCTGCACGAATCCAATGGCGGTGTTTGGAGGGTTTACTGATGACCAACCAACTGCAGAACCAACCGTCTAACGGTCACATGAAAGATGACGGTATCGTTTGAGAAAACTGGATGGTGGAGAATCGAGCAAACCTCCACCATCCAGATATCAGGGCAAGGATTGTCGATTACGATGAAGTCAGGAAATCCGATCGGCAATCCAATTTCACCCTTTGGCCCGCTGCAATGAAAGCAGATAATCGGCAGCCGAAATATCCCCAGAATGGGGGATATGATCACCATGGAACCGGTTAACGTGTATACTGGCGTTATAAAACCCGCGAACGACAACATGCTCTCGATCTGCAGACGCTGTGCGCGTTTCAAATATTATCGACGGATAAATCGTTACTATTCTCAGCTGCTATGTTGCCAATACTGACCATTGTGGAATAGGTTTATTATGAGAATGCTATAAATAGAAATTCAAGCGACGTTCTATTCGCGTATATGTAAAGAAATACTAATATTAACTTGCGGTTGTCATAGGGTGTGGCTGTATGAAGGAGGCTTGACATGGCAGATCACCAATTACAGGGGCATGTTCTAGACGCAAGACCAGACAGAATAGACTTTCGTGACAGGACCTATAATCCACCACTGGTTTCGCTGCCCCCCTCTTCTCCCTCTCCCAACGACGTCGCAACGTTTCTGCCTCAGTACCACCAAACTTCAAAAATCCTGGACCAGGGCAAGGAAGGCGCTTGTACCGGCTTCGGGCTGGCCGCAGTCATCAACTACATGTTGTGGGATCAGTGGATCCGCCAAGGCAATTTGCCAAAAAAGGGTGGCGGTTCTCTGCCGGCGCATGTCAGCCCGTGGATGCTCTATGACAATGCCCGGGTCTATGATGAGTGGGAGGGTGAAGACTATTCCGGTTCAAGCTGCCGGGGAGCGATGAAAGGCTGGCACAAGCACGGTGTCTGCCAGGAAAATCTATGGGAACGCCGGACCCGCTCCGAACCCAGACCAAATCCGGATTGGCGCCTGGATGCTGCGTCCCGGCCACTTGGCGCCTATTACCGGGTGGATTCGCGCTCCATCACCGACATGCAGGCTGCAATCCATGAGGTGCGGGCCGTTTATTGCTCGGCGCGGGTGCATTCGGGCTGGGGGAAAGATGCGCTCAAGAAGAAAACCAAATTCGCAGGATTTCAGCTTCCCGAGATCCCCTTCAGGGAAAACATTACCGGCGGGCATGCCTTTGCGCTGGTCGGCTATACCGAGCGCGGCTTCATCGTTCAGAACTCCTGGGGTGAAAAATGGGGAATGAACGGCTTTGCACTTCTGACTTATGAAGACTGGGTACAAAACGGGGATGACGCTTGGGTCGCGGCGATGGGCGCACCAATGTCGCTTGGCAAGGGAAAGGAAGTCCCGGCCGCTCGGGCATTTGTCTCCATGCAAACCGCCACAGCGACAGCAGACGGACAAAGTTCTGGCGCCCAATCCAAGGTAGCGCACTGGAGTGAATCGCGCGCATATGAACACTCGATCATCATGGGCAATGACGGGAAATTGTTGCGGCGGCTGGTCGACACCGCCGATGTGAACGATAATCTCAGGAAGGTGGTTATCGAACTCCCATCCGCTGCCATTCAGTCGGGCAAGAAACATGTTCTGCTCTATGCCCATGGTGGCCTGAACAGCGAGAAAGCAGCAATTCAGCGGGCAATGCGGATGGGCCCTTGGTTTGAAGCCAATGATATCCACCCGATTTTCATCGTATGGCGCACTTCCCTGCGTGAATCGCTGGGCCAGATTGGAATGGACTTCATCAATCAATTCAACAAGGAACGGGATGAATTGAGGTCCAAGGGTATCGGGGATCTGTTCGACAAAGCGCTGCAAAAAATTCAGAACAAGTTCGACAAGGCATTTGAGGCAGCCGCCGAAAAGATTGTCGGCAAGGCGGTCTGGTCGCAGATGAAGCAGAATGCCAGTGCGGCGGCAACGGGCAATGGCGGCAGCCGGCAGATCATCAAGAACCTGCAGGAATTGGCACAACTTCACCAGGGATTTTCACTGCATTTCCTGGGTCATTCCGCGGGTTCTATCCTGCTTGGCCACATGCTTGATGATCTAAGGGATGACACAAAGCTGGAGACCGTCGGTCTGTATGCGCCTGCCTGTACACTCGACTTTGCCATCAAGCATTACGGCAAGGCGCTGAATAATGGCATCATCAAGGGAGGTTCGTTGCACATTGATAATCTGTCGGAGAAAAACGAGCGCGACGATACGGTGGGGGCTTATGGCAAATCGCTGCTTTACCTGGTCAGCCGCGCATTTGAAGACCCAAGAAAAATGCCGCTTCTAGGATTTGAGCGATGCTGGCAGCCGGCCAACAAGCCCCTGAATCAGCTCAAGAAAGATCTCGCCTTCGATTTTGCCGAGGGGCAAATAAGGGATGTGCAAAAATGGGCTCAAATAGTCAATGGACACACCATCGGTCACACTGTGCAGACCGAACCGGAAATCGTCACCAAGAAGTCGGCCATTGGCGACCTGCAGGCCAAGGCCACTCATGGAAGCTTCGATAATTCGCTTGAAGTCGTGAACAAGAGCGTGGCGAGGATCCTCAATCAGCCAAAGCCGACAAAGCCGATCACCGACCTTACCGGGTTTTGATGATACAGACTCGCGTTATGTCACTCCCGCCAGGTGGGTCAGTAATTACCTTCTAATTCCTGATCTTGTAGCCGGTTTTGAAAATCCACCAGATGACCGACAGGCACAGGCCAAGAAACAGGGTGATCATCGCGAGGCTGACGCCGACGGCAACGTCGGCATTTTCATAGAAGCTCCATCGAAATCCAGAGACCAGATAGACTATCGGATTAAACAATGTCACCGTTTGCCAGAGCGGCGGCAACATGGAGATCGAATAGAAACTGCCGCCGAGAAACACCAGCGGGGTAATTACCAGCAATGGTACGAGCTGCAGCTGCTCAAAATTGTTTGCCCAAATGCCGATGATGAAGCCAAGCAGGCTGAAGGAAATGCAGGTCAGCGCCAGAAAGGCGATCATCCAGAACGGGTGGGTGATATGCAGATCAACAAACAGGTTGGCGGTCACCAGGATGATGACCCCAATAATGAAGGATTTCGTCGCAGCGGCACCCACATAGCCCAGCACGATCTCCAGAAAAGAGATCGGCGCAGACAGGAGCTCAAAAATCGTCCCGATGAATTTCGGGAAATAGATGCCGAATGCCGCGTTTGTGACACTTTGGGTGATGACCGTCAGCATGATCAGGCCAGGAACGATGAAAGCGCCATAGCTGACGCCGTCGACCTCTTGTATTCGCGAACCGATCGCCGCACCAAAGACGATGAAATAGAGCGATGTCGACAGGACCGGCGACAACAGGCTCTGGGCCAGCGTCCGGAAAGTGCGCGACATTTCGTAGATATAGATTGCCCTGACCGCCCGCAAATTCATGCGCTTTCCTTTACAAGGTCGACAAAGATTTCCTCCAGTGAACTCTGGCTGGTGTGAACATCGCGGATGTGGATGCCGGCTTTACTGAGATCTGCAAACAGCCTGGTCACGCCCGTCCGGTCCTGGCCGGTGTCATAGGTATATTGCAGAGAACATCCATCTTCTGCCAATTCCAGCTTATAGTTCTCGAGTGCCGAAGGAATCTCCTTCAATGCTGATTGAAGTTCGATCCGCAACTGCTTCTTGCCCATGCGTTTCATCAGGGTTGTCTTTTCCTCGGCCAATAGCAGGCGACCGTCGCTGATCACCCCTACCCTGTCGGCAATGGCTTCGGCTTCCTCGATATAATGTGTGGTCAGGATGATGGTGACGCCCGAGCTTTGCAATTGCCGAACGGTTTGCCACATATCCCGGCGCAGTTCGACATCGACGCCTGCCGTCGGTTCATCAAGAAACAGAACCTGCGGTTCGTGCGACAATGCCTTGGCAATCAACACCCGGCGTTTCATCCCGCCGGATAGTTCCCTGATTGCAGAATCCTTCTTGTCCCAAAGGGACAGGCGCTTCAAAATTTCCTCTATGTACTCCGGGTCCTTGGGCTTGCCGAACAGGCCCCGGCTGAACCGGACGGTATTGAAGACAGTCTCAAAAGGTTCCAGCGTAATTTCCTGGGGCACCAGGCCGATCAGCGTTCTGGTCTGGCGGTAGTCCTTCACGATATCAAACCCAGCGACAGTGATTGTGCCGCTATCGGTTTCGATCAGGCCGCAAATTGCCGAGATGAGCGTGGTTTTGCCGGCGCCATTGGGACCAAGCAATGCCAGTATCTCGCCTTTTTGGATGTCGAGCGAAACTTCCCGAAGTGCCTGTTGTCCACCCTTATAGGTCTTGGACATTTTTTTGATGGATACGATGGGGTTCAAACTGGTCGCTCCGATTGGTCGCATGAAATATAGAAATGCAGCTACTGGTGGCAACACCCTTATGCGCTTATCGCGAGATTTCTTGTTTAATAGAAGGGGTTGAACTTGCCCAATAATGACCGTTCGTCAGTTAACGGTAGGATTGCCAAAGATCAATGAGAGGTCAGTACGCTGATCACTGCATCCATATTGGCCTTATCGCTGCGACCCAATATAGGCGACCAAATCCCGAATTTGGTTCCAGGTCAGGCTCAAGCTGGGCATTGGCGGATGTGGGTCAGCCAAAAACGCGGCCAAGGCATCTGTATTATCATCATACTTTGCCGCAATCGAACGGAAGGTTGGAACATCCGCTGACGCCGTAGTTTGGCTGTCTGAGACAAGATGACAGGTTGCGCACCACTTCTGCGCAACTGCCTGGCCTAATTCCGCGTCACCGCCCGACCAGGCAAGATTTGAATTTGCCGTCAGCAGAGCCAACACGAACAGGTGGATGAAAAATTGTTTGATCATGCGGGTGACCTTAGCAAAACCAGTTTCCCTTGCAAGCTACCTGATTGTCGCAATTAGACCTAGTCGGTCGTTATCAATTTTGTGACTGCGTGTGTAGAATTGCATTCCCTTTTTTCAGGATGACCGAAATGAGCCTTTACCGACAACTCGAGCAACGCGAACAAGACCAAAACCCGATTCGGGCGGGCGTGATTGGCGCAGGGAAATTCGGAACCATGTTTCTGGCGCAAACGCTGCGACTGCCGGGCGTCCATGTCGTGGGAATCGCAGATCTTGATGTTGAACAAGCAAGGTCAAACCTGAAACTGGCGGATTGGCCAGCGGATCAGTATTCGGCAAGCTCGCTGGAAGCTGCGCATCAAAGTGGGGCTACTTTTATCTGTAACGATGCATCCGCGCTGATCAATTCTCCCTTGATTGACATAATCATTGAATGCACCGGAAATCCCATCGTCGCGGTTACCCATCTCACCCGCGCATTTGCGGCAGGCAAGCATGTCGTCAGCGCGACAGTGGAAGCAGATGCGTTATGCGGCGCCGCATTGGCAATGGCAGCGAAAGACGCCGGCGTCATATATTCGATGGCGTTTGGCGATCAACCGGCGCTTACTTGCGAACTGGTCGATTGGGCTCGCACCTGCGGTTTTGAAGTGACTGCAGCCGGGCGCGGGCACAAATGGCGGCCAGAATACCGTTTTTCCACGCCTGATACCGTTTGGGACCATTGGGGGCTGACGGTCGAACAGGCTGAACGCGGCCGGCTGAACCCGAAAATGTTCAACTCCTTTCTTGATGGTACGAAACCGGCGATTGAGTCTTCGGCAATCGCAAATGCATGTGGGTTATCGGTGCCAAGCAATGGATTGATTTATCCGTCCGGCTCCATCGACGACATCCCAAATCTGATGCGCCCAAAGGCAGATGGCGGTGTGCTTGAACGTACCGGCATGGTGGAGGTCATCAACTGCCTGGATGATGAGGGGCAGCCGATCGATTATGATATTCGCATGGGGGTCTTTGTTTGTGTCCATGCCGTGACCGATTACCAGAAGAACTGTCTTGAAGAATATAAAGTGAAAACAGACGATAGCGGCCGCTATATGTGCGCCTATAAGCGCTGGCATCTCATTGGGCTGGAGTTGGGGATGTCGGTTGCCAGTGTTGCCCTTCGCGGTGAAGCGACCGGGGTAGCTGACGGATTTCTTGGGGATGTCGTCTCTGTTGCCAAGCGCGATCTTGCGGTCGGCGAAGTACTCGATGGAGAAGGTGGATACACCGTTGCCGGCCAGTTGCGTCCTTCAGATATTTCAGTCTCAATGCATGCCCTTCCCCTCGGTCTTTCGGGAGGAATCAAGCTGACGCGACCGGTCAAGGCCGATCAGGTACTGACCTATGACGACGTCGAATTGGATGATGGCTTGGACGCGGTTCAGATGCGCCATGTGGTGGAGAAGATGTTGCCTGGTGTTTGAGTGCCCAATTTGGTCAGTTAGGCCGGCTCGCAATGATGCGGTTGTCGTTTCGTAATGTGATATGGGCATTCGGGTAATGAATACAGGCAGCTTCATAGGCAGCCTTACCGACAGCGGCAGATTCAACCGCTGCAACAATATGGACAGTTTTTCCGGTGACCGGATGAACTTCTTCGATCAAGTACATTTCGCGCCTCTGTACGCGAAATAGTTCGCACCGGTTCTGTCTACTTGAAGATCAACGCCAATTTTTTGTCATTTGATGCCAAGCTGGAGCTGTTTACCGGTTGGCGAAGGGGCGTTTTCGCCAACCGGTCAATTAAGCCCGATTTTTGGGGAGCGTATCGGGCTGCACAACTGATGTGGGCGAGTACTTCAAAAATTCAACAAATGCCGATTGCGACATTTCGTCGGCAGTTTGTGATTTTTGTATAATGGAAACCCCGTAACAGTTCGCCCAGCCTGGCTGATCAAATAAGAAAAAGCCGCCGGGGGAACCACGGCGGCTTTTGATTACGGTGTCTCAAGCGCTTAGTAGAGCAGGCGCATTGCCGAGATCTGAGCAGCAATATTCTCCATCGCCGCTTCAAGATCATTTGAGTCGACGTCGAAATAATAATCACCATTGGCGGCAATTTCCACACCATCCAATATGCCAGAGCCTGAACAGGCATCCAGCATTGCCTTGACCGACGACCCATCGGAGACATCAAAGGCAATGGCAAAGATGGTGACACCATCAGCCTTCATGTTCTCGCAGGTCTGAAGGGTATGAGCATTCATCTGCTTTTCTTGCGTGTTGATGTTCGTACCCTTGTAGAGATCTGGCAGATCGGCATTTTCAAGGCCCTCATCACGACGGCCGTGTTTATCATAACCCCAGGCACCAAATCGCGACTCGTTCGGCGTTGACGACGTGCCGTAGGTGTTGTTACCATCCGTCAGAACGATCGCAATCTTGCGATTATCAATATCGGATTCCTCGCGACCTTCTGTATAGGGTTGGCGCGACGACAACATGCGCCATCCCCACGACATGCCCTGCTGGATATTGGTCATACCGTTAGCACCCATGGCACTAATAGCGTTCTTGATCTCGTTCGGATCGGTGGTCAGTTCCTGTATCGGTGCGGTCGTGCAGCGATAGTTGGGCCCATAGGTATTGGACTGACCAATGCTCTTTTGAACAGTATCATCGTCAAGTGCCGCGGCCTGATAGCGCCAAACCCAATCTTGCCGCAAGTTCTGTTTGTCGTTCCGCACGCCATTGTTGTAGGGCGAATTGAAGGTTGTGTCGTAGTAGATTTGCTCCAACTGCGACGGGTTAGATGCTTTTGGTCTCCACCAATCATAGAGATAGTCATTGGAATAGTTATACCAATCACCGGAATGATAGGTGTTTCCAGAACTGTTCTCATAGGCATATCTGCGATATGGCTCCGAAGGTGCAAACAGCGGCACGAAGAGCGCATCGAGACCATCTCCGCTATCAAAACCGTCTTTGACGGCGTCAAAATCGGTTGAATTGATCATTTGATGCGTATCTTGGGTATTATGCGGCCAGGGGCGCATTTCGACGCAACCTTCCCAGCCAACATCGAGCATGTCGAAGATGTCGAAGCGGGTCCGCCACTCCCAATCTCCGTCGATTTGCTCGCGATAAACATAGTGGCCATCACCTTTGTCCTGCTTTTCCCAGTCCTGACTGTTGGATGGGCGAACATAGGTATCCCAATCGAGATTCTCATTGTGGATCGGCGCCCAGCCCTTGTAATCAAGCCAATTGGCATTGGCATTGCCGGTGCCGATATTGACCGAAGCAGCAAAAGGCACCAGGGCGAACTTTACAGGATCTTCCTTGTTACTGGCACCAGCGCCATTGAAGATGGCGTCGACCATATCCTTGGATGTGTTTCTGGCATCGACGATCTTGTTGTTGCTGCCCATCGAGCCGGAGTTGTCCATGACGAAAACAATCTCAACCGTGATGTTACCCATGGCAACACCTGAAGTCAGGTTGTTCTGCCAGGTCTCATGGCCCATCACGCGCGCCAGATAGGTGTCATAGGTGAGCGTCGCATCAAGCTTGATTGATTTTTCGATTACCGGCTGACCTTGTTCATCGACCGTTTGTTGCTCGGCAATGTTAAAGAAGAACTCAATCTTATCCATGTCGAGATAATCGGGCAGGTTCGCCTCGAAATAGTCCTGAGCATAGGTCTTCAAGGGATCGCCGGTCAGACCGGTTGCAAATTCCTTGGATGCAGCAAGTGCTGCGGCGTCCAGACTCTCCTGAACCTCGCCGCGATCACGCATGACATTTGAGTAGTCAAGCGCAAGTGCCGCCATTCCTATAAGCGGAAAAGCCATCACGCCCATCAATATACCGTAAGAACCCTGCTGATCGTGCAGGAATGAACCGGTAGTCTTCAGAAATCTCATTATCTTCTTCATGGCAGCCTCGATTAAGTTCAGGCACCACCCCCGCTGATGGAGATAAATGCCTGAACTTCGTTGAATTGCCGCTAAGGAAATTGGTCGATTTAAAAAGCGGATTTTCAGTCAAAATTAACCAAGGCGGATCCTGAAGCCCGATCTGTATCGTAAAGCGACAGTTCCAGCCGATTGAGGCTTGTGCATTAATCGATCCGTTACCTTGATTGGAACCCCGTCAGAATATCGTGTCGACGAGACAGAGGCTGGCAGGGCTGACGAAACATCACCAAAAGTACGGTTCCGAAAGTGAGTTCAGGCTTCAAACACAGGACTTGTGCCAATCTCAAACGGATGAACTCTTGATGTTTTGGTGCGCGGCGTTGATTCATTTAAACATTGTCGGCACAATCAAAATGTCGATAATCACAATATAAATAGCACCTGCGTCGACAATATTTATATATGTAGAATTTTAATCAATATATATTTGTCTATTCTTATTTTATATACGCTACTATACCAAATTCAGAAAAAATTTTTGTTAACCACGCTTGTTAAGGCGATCAATATATTTATCCAATATTTTTCTAATCTGCGCAATACGGGATCGATTGTGTTGAGCAACCGGTCCAAAATAATGCAAGGAGCAAAAACATGAAACTCGTATCTCGCTTTCTTAAGAATGAATCAGGTGCAACAGCCATTGAATATGGCTTGATCGCAGCCTTGATTTCAGTAGCAATCATCGGTGGAGCGACTGCAGTTGGCGGTGGCGTCAACAACACCTTCACCAACGTTTCCGGCAAAATGCTGTAAGCGATCGTCGAAAAGAC
>JANQQM010000040.1 GCA_028289365.1 Salaquimonas sp.
GCATGCCTATAGCGAAAAGCCGTTTGTGCTTTCAGTTGAAGAAGGCAGGGAATTGCAGAAACTCGCTGCTGAGAGAAATCTCAGGGTCGGCTCGGCACCCGATACATTTCTTGGCGGGGCACATCAGCAGGCACGCGAACTGATTGATTCAGGCTCCATCGGGAAAGTTACCGCGGGAACCTGCCACGTCATGAGCCATGGGATGGAAGATTGGCATCCGAACCCGGACTTTTTCTTTCAGCCAGGGGCAGGGCCGGTGCTTGATCTCGGACCGTATTACCTTTCGAACCTGATCCAGTTGATCGGTCCGGTGAAACGAGTTGGCGCGCTTGCGACGTCTGCCACTGAAACGCGGACGATCGGTTCTGAAGCGAGGCGCGGAGAAGAAATACCAGTCGATACGCCGACCAATATTCATTCGCTGCTGGAATTTGTGAACGGCGCGACAATCACATTCTCGGCGAGTTGGGATGTCTGGGCTCATCGCCATGCTCCGATGGAACTGTATGGGACCGAAGGTTCCTTGTTTCTGCCGGATCCGAATTTTTTTGGCGGTGAGTTGGAACGGGCCGGACGCGATGGAGTGATTGAAAGCGTGCCGACCAGCGACCACCCGTTTGCCGTTGCGAATGAAGATCATGACGGGACGATGTTAGCCAATTACCGGATGGCAGGTTTGGCAGAGATGGTTGCGGCGATTGCGGAGAACAGGCCGCATCGCTGTTCATTGGAGTTGGCGCTACATACGGTCGACGTCATGACGGGCATTCTCAAATCGGGCGAAGACGGCAGGTTTGTCGATATGACGACCAGTTGCGAACGACCGGCAGCGCTTGGAACGGATGAGGCAAGGGAACTTCTTGCCAGCTAGCGAGTTCTACCGTTTCCTGCCTCCAAATAACCGATGAGACCGCATTTTCGTGATTTCACATATCCACAATGGTGATGTTGACTAATGCAAAGATCACATGTTTGATCGTCGCATGAGCGAGATGATGTATTATGACATGAAACAGGTGGCCGGGCTTGCGCCGAGCCTTTCTGCTCAAGTCGCTCGCGAACTCGGCACGCGAATTGTGTCTTCCAATTATCGACCTGGTGATCTGATTGAAGATGAAGTGGCGTTGGCCGAACGTTACCGTGTCAGCCGCTCGGTCATCCGGGATGCCGTGAAAATTCTCGCTGGCAAGGGATTGCTTGAAGTAAGGCGCGGAATCGGTACGCGGGTAAAGTCGCGCCAAAGTTGGGGCTTGTTTGACGATGACATACTGGCATGGTCTCAGGCTGCGCCAGTTGATCCCAGGATGTTGCGCAAGCTGATGGAGTTCCGGCAGATCATCGAGCCCAAAGCGGCAAGCTGGGCGGCGGAGCGCGGAACGGATGGTGATCACAAGCAAATTGAGAACGCGCTGTTGGACATGGAGGCGAGTACCGAAAACCTCGATAATTTCATGATGGCAGATGCTTCTTTTCACCGAACCATCCTGCGTGCGACGGATAATGATTTCCTGGTCGCGTTGGAGGGGGTGATTTTTTCTGCATTGTTGAGCAGTATTAGACTTACAAATTCGATCCCGATGGATAGTATGTCAGCCATACCCTTTCACCGCAGAGTGTTTGAGGCGATCGAAAAACGCGATTCTGGTGGCGCAAAAGCGGAAATGGAGATATTGCTGATTGATGCGAGCGAGCGCTTGGAGGAGCAGCTCAGTTCCGCTTGAGTAGATTTGGGGGAGACGGGTTCCGAAACAATTCGGACAAAAATGTTGGCAGGTATAAACAAAATTGGGGCCGACGAAATTCCGCAAGAGCGGGAACACTAAAGAGCAATAAACGGGAGGAAACCTAATGCTCAAACATATATCCAAAGGACTATTGGCTTGTGTTGCTGCTGCCGGTCTGGCTGCAGTAACTACTGCACCGGCTGATGCTCAAACTACCAAGCTGCGTATTCAGACGCATTACGCGCCGGAAACCCCTTCCGGACAGCTTTTGACTGAATATGTCGACAACATCCAGACCATGTCCAATGGCGAGATCGAAGTTGAAATGTTCTATTCATCTTCGGTTGTGAAGTCTGTGGAAACCTTCGATGCCGCAGCAACTGGCGTTCTTGATTGTGATGCTACCGGTGGTGGATATCAGACAGGCAAGAACCCAGCGTTCCAGTTCGTTGGCGACATTATGGGCGGATATGCAACACCGGTTCAGCAGCTTTCGTGGCTGTATTACGGTGGTGGCATGGATGCTGCACAGGAGCTTTACAACAAATATGACATGCAGCTGGTTGGCTGGATTGTCTATGGTCAGGAATCACTTTCCTCAACAAAACCTATTGCCGGTTTGGAAGATCTGAAGGACTGGAAATTCCGCTCACCGCCAGGCATGGAAACCAAGATCTTTGAGAAGCTTGGTGCCAAGCCGATCGTGATGGATTTCACCGAAATCTTCACCGCGCTTGAATCCGGCATTATCGATGGTGCGGATGCTTCCGGCATCGCAAACAATGTTGGCCTGGGTCTTTATGACATTGCGAAATATGCCAACTATCCGGGTTTCCATTCAATGCCTTCTGACCACATTGCGTGCAACAAGGCAGTCTGGGACGCAATGCCTGAGCATCATAAGCGCATAATGACCGTGGCAATTGGTGATACAGCGCTCAAGAGCGCCTTGACCTTTGAGAAGAAGAACGCAGAAGCTGTTGCGGCGCTCAAGGAACAAGGTGTTACTGTTTCCGCATGGTCCGAGGATGATCTGCAAGCGTTCCGCACCGCTGCACAGGAAACCTGGCCCGAATTTGCGACCACGCCAGAAGCCAAGGCACTTGTTGAAAGCCACACAAACTATCTTCGCCAGCTTGGCCTGGTGCAATAACATAGTTCGAAACAATCCGGGCGGCATTCCCGCCGCCCGGAAACATGCTTCCTTAAAGTTTGGGTTTGCAGGGGACAGCATTTTTTACGCTTGAATACGGATTGATCTGGCGGGAGGGATCAAATGGTTGAACACGAGCGAACGGGTCCGGTTGACTGGATAACCTGGAGTTTCAGTCGAGTGGCCATGTGGGCGCCGGCTGGTATCGTGGCGATCATCTTCTATGAAGTGTTCATGCGCTACATCCTGTTCAAACCCACGCTCTGGGTTAATGAGATGTCGCTTTGGATCGGAGGCATGATCTATGTGACATCCGGGCTTTATGCGATGCAGCAGCGAAGCCATATCAGAATCTATATCGTCTATGATCTGGCGCCGCTTTGGCTTCGGCGTACCTTTGATGTCTTGTCTGTTGTTTGTGTCTGCATCTTTGTAATTGCCGTGATCTGGGGTGGATTTGGCGAAGCGGCTGCCAAGTTTTTCCGCTGGGAAAAGTTTGGTACGGCGTTCGATCCACCAATTCCTGCAACCGACAAGCCGTTGGTGTTGATTACGCTATTTGTGCTGGCGCTGCAGGCTATATCCAATCTTATTCGTGATTGGCCTTCTCATCCGATCGTGCGCAAGGCGTTCGATATCGGTGTAACGCTGCTTATCATTTATTGCGCGTCCCTGGCGATTGGTCCGTTGATGGCGGGCCCGGATGACGGTTCCTCTGTACCATTCTTGTGGCGAGTTGGACTTGGAATTACCCTTGCGATAGCAGTCTTGCTATCTGTCGTCGGTCTCATTGTCGATTTCAATCGCACGCCGACGCCGATGGAGGAATCCCACGATCCAGCTGAAGAATTCGACCTTCCTGATGAAGTCCTGACCGGCCGTCCCCCGGCCGTAGATGCGGCATCCGGCAAGCTTGACGACGAGAAAAAATAAGAAGCTCAGGATTTCACAATGGATATTGGTACTATCTCAATTGTCTTGCTGATTGGCATGCTGTTATTGCTGGCCATCGGCATGCCGCTGGGTTTCGCGTCGGGATTTCTTGCTGTCGTCGTGATGGTCATGAAGTTCGAGCCGACACTTTTAACCGACCCGTTTGTTCATGGATTTGATTTTGCTGCCTGGACCGCTGGCGACGGTACGCTGACGCGCCGTTTCGGGTCGGGGCCAATGAATATTCTCGCCCAGCGATTATACGGGATCATGACCAATTATGTCCTGATTTCGGTACCGTTGTTCATTTTCATGGCAACCCTGCTGGAGCGGTCGGGCATTGCGCGCGACATGTACAATTCCCTGTCCTTGTGGATGAACCGTACCCGCGGCGGCATCGCGGTGGTTACGGCGCTCATGGCTGTGGTCATGGCGGCGATGTCAGGCATTATCGGTGGTGAAGTCGTGTTGCTTGGCCTGATTGCATTGCCGCAAATGCTGCGTCTTGGCTACAACCAGAACCTGGCGATCGGTACGATTTGTGCTTCCGGTTCACTGGGAACCATGATCCCGCCATCCATCGTCCTGATTTTCTATGGTCTGATTACCGAGACTTCGATCCATGCGCTGTTCCAGGCGGCGTTCCTGCCGGGCTTCATGCTGGCAGGATGCTACATCATCTATATCCTGGTGCGTACCCGAATCAATCCATCGTTAGCTCCGTTGCCTGAACCATCACCTGATGACATGACGGGCAGTCAAAAGCTCAGATTCGGGGCGGCATTGCTCGCAGAGATCATAGGCTTTGTCTCAGCGGTAATCGTGTTGCGTTATACTTTCCTGCATACGATTGGCGAGATTGAACAGGACACCTGGTTCCAGGATCATTCGACGCCGTTTATTTACGGTCCGATTGCGCTGGTCATGGCTGCCTACATCTTCTTTGTGGCGGGTCTGGATTTTGCCAAGGAAGCCTGGGAGAAAGGCAAGGGGATGGTACAGCCGCTGGCTGTGGTCTTCGTTGTCCTGGGTTCCATCTATGGCGGCATTACCGGGATTACCGAAGCCGCAGCGATGGGTTCGGTCGCCGTCCTGCTGCTGATCATCGTCCGGGGAGAATTCTCATTCAATCTCCTCAAGGAAGCGTCGATGCGGACCTTCAAATCGACGGGAACGATCATCTGGGTGACCTTCGGTGCAACTGCGCTTGCCGGAGCCTACACGATTGCAGGCGGGCCCACTTATGTGGCCAATCTGATCGTCGGCTTTGATCTGCCGACCATGGGTGTGATCCTGGTGATGATGGTTGTCTTCCTGTTCCTTGGTGCGTTTATGGACTGGACAGGTATCGTGCTCCTTGTCATGCCGGTCTTCCTGCCGATTGTCTTGAAACTGCCAATCGAGGAACTTGGTCTGATCGGTACGTTGGACACGCAAACCATGGTCCAGGTTTGGTTCGGGATATTATTCTGCGTAAATATGCAGGTGAGTTTCCTGTCGCCGCCATTTGGGCCGGCGGCCTTCTATCTGAAGTCCGTCGCACCACCGCATATCACGCTTCCGGATATCTTCCGCGGGTTCCTGCCCTTTATCGGCATGCAGTTGATGATTCTGATGCTGATCCTGCTGGTGCCCAGCATAACCACTGTATTCCTGTGAGACTATTATGCTTACCGCAGAACAATTGGAGTTTTATGAATCTGAGGGTTACCTGGTAGTTGAGGATGTGCTGGATCAAGCAACAGTAGTTGATCCTGTCAGGTCGGAATATGCGGCAATACTGGATAGCCTCTATGAGGAGTGGTATTGCGAGGGGCTTGTAGAGCGGTCGCCTGACGGTCTCGATTTTCATGAAAAACTGCTGACCGCCTATCAGGCCGAATGCGACTGGTTTCAACCAATGGATATCTCCTTGCCGGGAGACAGGATACAGGCCGATACGCCGATGCATTTTGGGCCGGCGGTTTTTGACCTTCTAAAAAATCCGTGTTTGCTGGATATTGTCGAAAACCTGATCGGACCAGAGATAACGTCAAATCCGATCCAGCATGTTCGCATCAAACCGCCAGCCGAGACGTTGCATGATACCGAACTTAGAGCGCATGTCACCGTCACGGACTGGCATCAGGATCGCGGGGTTGCGCTGGAGGAAGCCGATGAGACGGCGATGGTAACCGTCTGGTGCGCGATATCGGATGCGACGATCAAGAATGGTTGCCTGCAGGTTATTCCCAAGGCGCACAGGAAGGGCATGCTACCGCACTGCCCGAAGTTGCAGACCGCGATTGCCGATGGGTTTATCGATGTCAATGAGGGCCTGCCCCTGCCGGTAAAGAGTGGCGGCATCGTGATTTTGCATCCGCTTACGCCGCATGCATCGCTGGTAAATCATACCGACGGATTCAGGTGGTCTTTTGACATTCGTTACAATCGGTCAGGCGAGCCGACCGGTAGAGCGCATTTCCCTGAATTTGTTGCCCGTAGTCGCGCGAATCCTGATAGCGTGTTACAGGATTGGCGCGAATGGCGGACAATGTGGGAAGAGGCTCGAGCAAGACTGGCAACAGCCCCGCATATTGCGATTCACCGCTGGGATTCCGACGCTCCGCATTGCGCTTGAAGTATTGAGTTTTTCTTCCTGTCTCTCGTCCAAAATTTGAACGACATGAACGACATTTGTCACGGATTGTAGCAGGCAGCGGATACCACGCAGGATTTTTGAAACACTGGATACGAAAAACTGGAGCCAGAGCATGTCAAAACCATCCATTGGATTTATTGGCCTTGGCCTGATGGGTTCGGCCATGTGCCGGCGTCTTCGCAAATGCGGCTATCCGCTAACCGTATTGGCGAACCGTTCACGGACAAATATCGATGCAGCAATCGCCGACGGCGCAACTGAAGCATTCAGTGCGCGCGAACTGGCGAAAAGAAGTGATATCGTGATGCTTTGCCTGGATACTTCGGCGTCGGTTGAGAGCCGGATGTATGGCGCGGAGGGTGTCATCAGCGGCCTGAAGAGCGGTGCGAAGGTGATTGATTTCGGAACATCTCTGCCGGCATCAACCCGCGCAATCGGCAATGCTGTCGCCAGGGTCGGCGGTGTTTATCTTGATGCGCCTCTTGGGCGGACACCGGCACATGCCGAGGAAGGCAAGTTGAATATCATGTGTTCCGGAGACGAAGCTGCCTTCAACATGCTCAAGCCGGTGTTGAACGATCTTGGCGAAAATGTTTTCCATCTGGGCGCACTCGGTTCCGGGCATACGGTCAAGCTGATCAATAACTTTTTCGCCATGACCACGGCAAATTCCATGTGCGAGGCGTTTGCGCTGTGTGACAAGACAGGCATAGAGCGGCAGAAACTCTATGATGTGATGTCGGCCGGACCGTTGCATTCCGGCATGATGGATTTCATGAAAGCATATGCGATAGACGGCATTCCCGATCAGCTGGCATTTTCCGTAGGCAATGCGCGCAAGGATATTGGGTATTACAAAAACATGGCCGAAGGAGCCGGCGTCGAGAGCATTATGTCCGTTGGAGCTGACAAGGCGCTTGGCCTTGCGGTTGACCATGGAAACAGCGGCCAAATGGTCGCTCAGATGACAGACTTTTTTGCCGAGATTTTCAGCGGGCAGAACGAAGAGCCGAATAGCAGCTAATGGCTGGGCTGCCCCCAAGGGCCAACGAACACCGTCCGACAGCTGCAATTGTCCTGATCCTGTTTGCCTATCTGTTCTTTTCCTTTGTGGACAGCGGCGCGAAGTGGTTGGCGATTGCAGGCCTTCCGGCGCTTCAATTGTCATTCATGCGGTATTTCACCCATCTGGCGATAACAGTCTTCATTGCCGTTAAAAGCGGCGCGATTGTCGATCATATCGTCAGTGGCAGGCCGTTGCTGGTCCTGGTGCGGGCGATGTTGCTCGTCGGTTCTACGGTGGGCAATTTCTTCGCCATTCGGTATCTACCGCTTACGCTGACCTCGACCATCCTGTTTTCGGCGCCGATCATTATCTGCGCGCTTTCCTGGCCAATGCTCGGTGAACGGGTGGGCATTTGGCGATGGTGTGCGATCCTGTTCGGATTTTGCGGGATTGTCATAGCAATCAGACCGTTTGACGAGAGTTTTCATATTGCCGTAATTCTGTCGCTGGCAAGTGCGATTTGTTTCGCGCTCTATTCGATCCTCACGCGCAAGCTTTCAGGGACTGTAGCTGCAGATACGATGCAGCTTTATGTTGGATTGGCGGGTGTTGTATCGCTCTTTCCGTTTGCGATTGCCGAATGGAAAAACCCGGAAACCGCAGGACAGTGGGTGATTCTGTTCGGGCTTGGATTTTTTGGCTGGCTGGGACACCAGTTGCTGACGCGAGCACATGGCTATGCGCCAGCCAATTTGATGATGCCATTCGGCTATTCGTTTATTCTGTATCTGACAGCGTGGAGCTACATCCTGTTTGATAATCTGCCTGACGCCTGGACGATTACGGGAGCCGTGATGATTGTAATTTCAGGACTGGTCATCTGGTATCGCGAACGCATTGCCATCCGGGAATTGGCACAAGTCTCAGACAGAGCCAAACATATTGACTAAGTAAACATCACATGTTTACGCTGTTGGATGAAGATAGAGAGAGTCACAAGCCACGTGCTGCGATATGAGCTTCCCGAGGAGTTGGGGTATTCGCAGCAATATTACCGTCACAGAACGGCCCATCTGGTTGAAATTCAAACCGACGAAGGTGTCACCGGTTGGGGTGAATGTTTTGGTCCCGGCAATGTCGCGATTGCAAACAAGGCGATCGTTGAAACGGTAATCCAGCCGATGATCCAGGGTGAGGACCCGGTCAATCGCGATATGATCTGGCACAAGGTCTACAATCTCCTGCGCGACCACGGCCAAAAGGGCATGCCGCTTCAGGCACTTTCAGGTGTTGATATCGCCCTGTGGGACATAACGGGAAAGATTGCCGGATTACCCATCTACAAGCTGCTGGGTGGCGCGCACCGCACTGAGGTGCCTGTCTATGGTTACGGCATGATGCTGCGGCGGGAGCCGGCTGAAACGCTGATCAGCCAGTTTGGCGAAGAAGCTGCCGCGATCAAGGCTGCCGGATTTGTCGCCACAAAGATGAAGGTCGGATTGGGCGTGGAGCATGATGTGAAGCTGGCAGAAGCAGTGCGGCGCGGCGTTGGCGATGATTTTCCGTTCATGGTGGATGCCAATCACTGTTACACGACAAGTGATGCACTTTTTGTCGGACGGGCACTGGATGAACTGGGCGCTTACTGGTTTGAAGAGCCGGTCGTGCCGGAAGACTACGAAGGGTATCGGGAACTTCGGACCAAGCTCGATACCAACATTGCCGGCGGGGAAGCGGAATTTAGCCGCTGGGGCTGGCGGCGATTGCTTGAAAGCAACGGGTTGGACATTGCGCAGCCGGAAGTTTGCGGACTTGGTGGCATCAGTGAATACATCAAGGTAGCCACTTTGTGTCAGGCGCATCATGTACCGATAGTCAACCATGTCTGGGGATCGGGAATTGCGGTGGCAACCAATCTTCAGCTTCTTGCAGCACTTGCCCCCATGCCCGGCGGCCTATTTCCGCGAGAACCCATGCTGGAGTTTGATACGACGCATAATCTGTTTCGTGACGAGCTTCTTACTGTACCGTTGGACATTCAGGCTCAGGTCGCGGCCAATAATGGCCGTGTAGGTATACCGGATGGCCCCGGCCTTGGGGTCGAGCCTGATCGGGATTTCCTGGATGTTTATAAGGTCGGCTGAACCCTAGACCGACAGAAGATGTTGACCGGCGGTTGTCTGGGCAAGCATATCCAGCTTGATGTCTTCCTGCTTTAAGTATCCTTTCTGTGGCAAAACACCTGCGCGAACCAGTTCGACGACCGCTACAGCAGAAGAGGAAGTCGTCCAGGCAATTGCCGTGCGATGCTTGCCGCCGATTTCAATCGGACGAAAGCTGCGTACAAATTCCTCACGAAAAAATTGCCCGTCGATCTCGCCTTCTGCGCTGACATGGATATAGACGATATCCTGCTTGACCGGCGGTTTGGCTGTGACAAGGATTTCGCCTGCCTCCTTGCGGCGGTTGCGCATGAGCAATTCATGAAAAAAGAAATTCATCTGATCCATATGGCCGGGGTAGCGAAGGGTCTTGTAGTCGATATTCGGCACCGTACCCAAATAGGTTTCGCACATGGTTCCCAATCCGCCCGAGGTGGTGAACGCTTCCAGCTCGACGCCATCAATATAGATCTTCTCCTTCCATTCCATCGGCGAGACGGTTTTCAACTCGCCATCCTCGATGACCTCGCAGTCATTCAGATATTCGTTGACGACACCTTCCGGCGACCAATTGAATGAGTATCCCATCAAGCCGGTGGGGTTCTGGGGCAGGGCGCCGACGCGCATTCTACAGGAGCGGCAGTCTTCAAATCTGGCTATCAGGTCGGCACCGACAATGCCGACAAAACCCGGTGCCAGCCCGCATTGCGGGACCATCAAACCATTGGATGTTTTCGACAGTTCAAAGATAGCCTTGGTCGTTGCCACATCTTCGGTAAGGTCAAAATAGTGAATACCGGCGTCGTGCGCTGCCTGGGCTACACTTAGATTTAGATGGTACGGCAATGCGGAGAATACCGCGTCGAAGGCCTGTAAAGCTGCGCTGATCTGTTCACTGTCACTGACGTCAATTGAGCGGGTTTCAAATGGCAGCTCCGCAGGCTTATGAATATCGAAGCCGGTTACGTCGAATTCAGCCGCGCGCAGCAGTTCTCCTGCCAATGCTCCAACCTTTCCAAGGCCAAGGACCGCAATCTTATTGAGTCTTTTGGACATTTGCGGAATTGCTCCAATTGCCAGTTCCTCATGATCGGCGCAGGCTACCGGATATGACTACTAGAGTATATGCACCTAGATTGGAGATGCAGTCTGGTGTGAGGGCGTATTGCGTTTCATGGTGCAATCCAGGTTCAAACAAGGTACAAAACGATCCCAATCAAGAGATTTCAGAGACAATCTGAGATATGTGAACCAGCTGAGATGTACGACAAGGCTCTGAAAAATAAAGAGAAAATCTTTGCGATTGCGCCGATGATGGACTGGACGGACCGGCATTGCCGGTTCTTTCACCGGCTACTAACGCGCAAGGCGCTGCTTTATACCGAAATGGTCGTCGCCGATGCGGTTATCCATGGTGATCGCGAGCGTTTGTTAGGATATGACGAAACCCAGCACCCCGTTGCCTTGCAGCTGGGTGGCAGCGAGCCGGAAAAGCTGGCAATTGCCGCGAGCATTGGCGAAGAGTTCGGATATGACGAAATCAATCTGAATGTCGGGTGTCCCTCCGACAGGGTGCAATCCGGCGCCTTTGGTGCTTGTCTGATGCGGGAACCTGAGCTGGTTGGCGAATGCGTGCAGGCAATGAAAGAAAGGGCCAGCATCCCCATAACGGTCAAATGCAGAATTGGTGTTGATGAACAGGATACCGGTCCAGCGCTTGATGGATTTGCAACCTCCGTGTGGAACGCCGGCGCGGATGCGCTTTGGGTTCATGCCCGGAAAGCCTGGCTTGAGGGTCTAAGCCCGAAACAAAATCGCGAAATTCCTCCGCTCGATTATCCGAGGGTGCACAGGCTAAAGGCTGAAAATCCGAGTCAATTCATTGGCTTAAACGGTGGTCTTGAGAATTTGAATCAAGCGGAAAGTCATTTGCGGGATGTTTCCGGAATTGATGGCGTCATGATCGGTCGGGCGGCCTATAACAATCCGGCCATGCTTCGTGATGTTGACCAAATGTTTTATGGGGAGGTGGGTGATCAACCAGATTGGGCAGATGTGATCAGTTCGCTAGCCGATTACGCAGAAGGGCACATTTCATCCGGGGGCAGATTGATTCACATTACACGGCATATTACCGGGCTTTTCCACGGCATGCCGGGTGCGCGCAGATGGCGGCAGATACTTTCTACCGAAGCTTCAAGGGCGGATGCATCCCCGCAGATGATCGAATCCGCCTTCCGCGAAATCAGATTCGACAATGATGTGAGAGCCGCATAATCCCGAAATTGGGTCTGTCTGCGCTGTTCGGGGCGGTTTGTCAGAGTTCAGTTCGTTAATAGCAGCCTGTCGCCGCGAAACTCGAAGCTGCTCAACGTCGAGAGAAAACTCATTCCAAGAAGACTTTGCTCAAGCGCCCCAGGGCGAGCGACCATGGCCTGAAGACCTTCGCGCTTGATCTCGCCGATTGCTATCTCGTCAATCCTTATACGCGCAGCCGTAGTACGCCCATTGGCCGTTGTGACCGGTGCGGTGTAGTGGAGTTCATTGGTTGCTATACCGGCATTCTCCGCGTCCCTGTTGGACAAGACAATCAGGCTGGCGCCTGTATCTACGAGAAATCGAACAGGTGCGCCATTTACCGCACCGACTGCTTCAAAGTGACCGCCACGGGTACGGATCAGCAGGGACTGTTCCCGGCCATCAGCCGAGATTTCGGCGATCGGGCTGCCGGGCATCAATCCGCCGGTAATTCTCGAGACGATATCCTGCATTTCATACCGGTACATGTAGGCCGTCATGGTGACGAGGAATATGGCAAGCCACAACACGCAATTCCTTGCAAAAGAGCGCCATTGGCCAGGGCGTGGAATGATTGCTGCAGCCAGGATGACACCCCAGGTGCCGAACCATATCAGGGAAGCAAATTGGTCGTTTTCAATGCCTAAGACGGTCCCTGAATCATGGTTGAGAATCAACAGGATGCAAGCTGCACCGATTGTTCCCAATATAATCCAAAGTAACGTCACTGGTCTTGTTTCCCAGATAATCCTGCGCTTTGCAGGCGCTTCAGCTTTCTGCGCCGGGTTTCTCGCCTTGGCCGACGTTCAATCATGGCCAATCGATCGGCAAGGTGTTGTGTAATCTCTGAACGCTGCTCATTCGTGTAACCGATCCAGCCGGCAATCTCGTCGCTGGTACGGCCACATCCGTAACAATATCCGGTAGCCAAATCTATTGAGCATATCAGGATGCATGGTGACTGGATTTGAGACACTGCAATTATCCGGCTTGAATATTGATTCCGTCACAGGTAGCCATCATAGCAGAAAAGACAAGCCCTGGTGATCAATTGCAACTGAAATAATCACGATCAGGTTCCTTTTAAATCCGTCAATTGCGCAGCACTTGCGCTGATATTCCGACAGGTGTGTTTATGTCCATTTCCGGTCTTCCATTCGATGATATCCGGTCGCTGTTCGACAATCTTGCTGGGCCCGACGAACAGGCCGCAGAAAAAGTCATCCAGCGAAATCAGGCCCTGTTTGGCAAGGCGCCGGGCGACATCGGCAAGATACAGGAATGGCTGGCCCGCTGGTCGGGCGTATCACCTGTTGTGTCCCGGCCGCTGGTAGCGGTATTTGCCGGAACGCATCGCGGATTTGAAGGTGCTAGCGAGAAGGCAGTCCTTGCAAGGGTAACCAGGCTTGCAGCTGGCGGCGCACCGCTTAACCAGATCTGTGCACTTTATGATCTGGGCCTGAAAGTGTTTGATCTGGCCCTGCAATATCCGGTTGAAGATATTTCGCAGGCCGATGCCCTAGACGAAAAATCGGCGGCCGGGACTTTTGCGTTCGGGATGGAGGCGATTGCCGGGGGTATCGATCTTCTGGTTCTGGCCGATTGCAATTCCAATGCCTCACCCACGCCTGCAGCAGTGTTCGGTGCGCTTTTCGGTGAAGAAGAAAATTGGAGCGAGTCTGCGGAAGTAGCCGAGATAGCCGCAAAGGCAGTGGCGCGCCACAGGTCAGCATCCGAAGACGGTCTGGAATTGTTGCGACGGCTCGGTGGTCGGGAAAGCTGGGCGATGGCTGGCGCGATCATGGCGGCGCGGATTGAACATGTCCCGGTGATACTGGACGGACCCGGCCCGTTAAGTGCGGCGGCAATATTGAAGGCCTGTAATCCTAATTCGATTGATCACTGTCTTGTCGGACAGGCCGGGACAGGTACTGTCACCGGCTCCATGATCCAGGTACTTGGCATGGAATCGATCTTGCCGGTCACGATCGACATGGAAGAGGGGGAGGGTGCGGCACTGGCTGCAGGTTTTGTGAAAGCGGCAGCGCTGATGCATAGTGGTGTCGAACCAATTGAGAACATGTTAACTGATTGAAGTACATATTTTCAATTTGGCAGGCTCATCCGGGTTTAGATTAGGGCGCTGGCTAATGCGAAAAATCTTACTCTCATTTGCGAGTTCAAATTTTGCGACGTCGCTCGCCAGGATGGAGCAGCAAGCAAGAGATATAGACTTTTATGACGAAGTCCATTGTATGAACGAGAGTCATCTTGATCCTGATTTCAGGAACAAATTCAGAAGGTATCTGAAGTTCGATGTCAAAGGTTTTGGCTATTGGTGCTGGAAGCCGCAGATCGTCCTGCAAACGCTTGATAGGCTGGATGAGGGTGATGTCGTCCTTTATGCCGATGCTGGCTGCCACCTCAATGCAAGAGGCAGAAAGAGGCTCGAAGAATATTTCGAGATTGCCAGCAATTGCAGTAGCGGGATTCTAGGCTTTCAATCGGGGTTGCCGACGCCGGAAGTTCCCCGGCCCAAGAAATCGCAAATCTGGCTAGAGCGTGAATGGACCAAGGGCGATCTCCTAGATCACCTAGATGCAAGAGAAGATCCAATTCTCAATAGAGGGCAAGTGATGTCCACTGCGTTTCTAATCAGAAAGTGCCCTCAATCCATGGCATTTGTGGATGCCTGGAAAGACGTATATCTGCATGACATGTCGCTGGTCGATAATTCGAAATCGATTTCTCCGAATTGCCCCGAATTCAAAAAACACCGTCATGATCAATCAGTATTCTCCCTGCTTTGTACCAAGATGGGCGTGACAACGGTTTCATATTTCGAGATTGGGGTATTGGGTGCGACAGAAGAAAAATGGAAAAAGATGTGGCGTTATCCGGTACATGCCAAACGTGACCGACCATTTATAAAAAAATCACAAAGAAACGTCACAGGAATATTGAAATTCCGGAAGCGAGTGAGGTTTGCGAAGGTCGTAGCGCAGAATGTGTTGCAGACGCGCCGGCCGGAACGCTGATAACCAGGCCGGATTATCCAACTTCCTGCAATGGACTTACCGTTTTTGGTTCCGATTTGCTCGCCTCGTCCTTCTTGACCGGTGGCATCACCTCAAGAACCCTGGATCTTGGGAAGGTGGCAATGACTTCCGTTCCCTCACGCAGTCTCGACTTCAACTCGAATTTCCCGTTGTGCATATGCATCAATGCCTGAACGATCGGCAGGCCCAGGCCGGTTCCCTGTTCGGCACTCTTTATGGCGATTGAGCCCTGTCCGAAAGAGGACAATACAATTGGGATCTCCTCTTCCGGAATGCCGGGGCCATTGTCCTTGACGGACAGATATTGCCCGCCGGTCGATGTCCAGCCAACCTTGACCCAGATCGTGCCTCCGGTCGGCGCGAATTTCAGGGCATTTGACATCAGGTTCAGCGTGACCTGGCGCACAGCGCGTTCATCCGCCCAAATTTGCGGCAGGTGGTCCTGAAATTGCGGATGAATTGTTATGCCCTTGTTTTTTGCTTTCAACTGCAACATAGCGATGGCTTCTTCAACCACGTGGTCGAGCCGGATCGCTTCCTCGACAAGCTCTTGGCGTCCTGCCTCGATCCTCGACAAATCAAGGATCTCGTTGATGACATTCAATAGGTGCATTCCGGATTTGTTGATGTCGTTGACGTAATCCTTGTAGGTCTCATTGCCGATGGGACCGAGGACTTCAGTCTGCATCACCTCGGAGAAGCCCAGGATTGCATTTAGCGGGGTTCGCAGCTCGTGGCTCATGGTCGCCAGAAAGCGCGATTTGGCGAGGTTTGCCTCTTCTGCCCGGCGTCTTGCTTCCTCGGAGATGGATCTGGCTGTTTCAAGCTCGGCGATCAGCGTTTCGTTTTCGCTCTTGTGCTCCAGGATTGAGAGCACGGAGAGTTTGAACCGGCCCGCGATCAGGAAGAAGAAGATCTGCGAACCGATAATGATACCCGCCATGACCAGGCTTGCAGGCTCCAGACTGGAGATGAAACGGGCTGCCAAGGCCAATGTCGGCGGGCCCGATGTGATCAGTATGCTCGATCTGAAGCCATAGGAGAGCATCATGTTGATTGCCTGGAAGACCAGGATGGTCGAAAACAGAATTATTTGGAACGTTCCGTCTGCTACGCAAAGCTGACAACTGTAAAGCGTAAGGATGGTCCAGGAGAATGCGGTTAACAACTGCACCAGGACAAACGGCGTGCGCCATCGGGCGATTACGTTTTCCTCTCCGGATTCCGCGAGATAGCGAGAACTCAGAAGGGCCATCAGACCGTGGGAAAGCGAAGCCAGGAGAAACCACCAGATTGCAGCCGCATAGCCAGAATAGTTCGCGATGATCAGTGCGACGATCGCGGCAAAGATCGGCATGGTGATGAACGCATTGCGGTGATTTTCCGCAAAGCTGCGCATCAATTCTTCCTGGAAAGCATCCGGATTGCTGCTGGTGGAATTCAGATGGCCTCGAATATCCCTTACGAAGCGCGAAGTAGCACTAGACTTTTTGGTCCTGTCGACAATTATCTTGTCGGACCTCTTTGTAGATTCCACACTCATCGGCCACTGCCGTACTCAACTCTGGTGCTACGATCCTCCATTGGTAATCTAATTTGGTTAATATCGTCTTAGAATCTATGGAATTTGACCTTTCAGGCATGAGAAAACAGCGCGGCAAATACTACAGATCGGCACGCAGAAGATCCCGTTTGCGAGATTATCTTTCTGCTGCGCTGTTTCTGGCGGTAATTGCCGGGATTGCGGCGTTTCTCGGCGCTCGAAACGAGGAACAGGCTTCCGGAATGGCCGTAATTGCCGATGGGGATACGATTGAAATTAATGGGTCAAGAATTCGGCTGGAGGGGATCGATAGTCCTGAATTTGGCCAATTGTGCCAATTGGCGGGCCGGGAAGTGGATTGCGGGCGGATGGCGCGCAATCATCTACGAAATTTGGTGGATCGCAGCCATGTGACTTGCAATGGCTGGCTATACGACAAGTATGACCGATTGCTGGCGACATGCAGCGCAAATGGCATTGATCTGAACCAGCGCATGGTTGAGGATGGTTGGGCCGTCTCCTATGGCGGATATGAGGCCGAAGAACTACTGGCGCGAGAAAACAATCGCGGGCTTTGGCAAGGAGAATTCATGCGACCTGGTGACTGGCGCCGCGAGCAGGGTACTTTAACCGCAGACGAAACAGAGCATAGCAGGGATTTGTTCGATCGGATGATCAAATGGGTTTCCAATTGGTTTTCCGGATGATCAGGTTAGGCAAGAAGGATTTTTGGATCGATGATTGAATTTCCACATCTCAAGATCTATAGCGGCGGCCGCGCGCCCAATCCGCGCCGGGTTCAGATCTTCCTTGCCGAAAAAAACATCACGGTTCCGACTGAGCACCTTGATATCAACAAGCTTGAGCAACGCGGCGAAGAGTTCAAGAAGATCAACCCGCTCGGACGTTTGCCGGTACTGATGCTTGAAGATGGCACGGCGATCTCGGAAAGTGTGGCGATCTGCCGGTATTTTGAGGAAATGGTACCCGATCCGGCGCTCTTTGGGCGCAGACCTGAAGGAAAGGCGATCGTCGAGATGTGGCAACGCCGCGTGGAACTGGGCTTTATGATGCCAGTCGCTACCGCGTTTAGACATTTGCATCCTGGTGCGGCGCATCTGGAATCACCGCAAATTGCAGAATGGGGCAAGGTCAATCAACCGCGGGCGCGCGAGTTCATGGAGTTCCTGGACGAAGAACTTGCCGGGCGAGATTTTATTGCAGGTGGGGAATTCAGCATTGCCGATATTACAACCTTTATCAGCTACCAATTTCTGAAACCTGCCCGCATCGGTTATCCGGAAGATCTGCCGAATTTGCAGCGCTGGTTTCAAGATATGTCTCAGCGCCCATCCACATTGCTATGACGCCTACAGCAAGCAAGAGAATTTCTGATCTGAAACGCGACATTACCGGCTGTCGAATCTGTGTGGAGGCTCCGCTTGGGAAGCAGCTGCCGCATGAACCCAGGCCGGTTGCTATTCTGTCGAGCAGCGCAAGACTGGCAATTTGCGGACAGGCACCCGGTACGCGAGTGCATGCTTCAGGTGTTCCATTTACCGATCCGTCCGGCGACCGACTGCGGAACTGGATGGGGATTGATAGCGATGTTTTCTATGATTCCTCACGCCTTTCGATAATTCCCATGGGGTTCTGCTTTCCGGGTCTGGACGCGAAAGGAAGCGATCTCCCGCCACGCCGTGAATGCGCAAACCGGTGGCATGGCGAGATCTTTGAAGCCATGCCGCAGATCGAGTTGATCCTGGCGGTTGGCCTGTATGCCCAGAAATGGCATTTGGGTGACCTTGCCCACAAGACGCTGAGCGATACCGTTGCCGATTGGCAAACAATCCTGGCCAAAACCAGCAAGCCGGCAATTTTGCCATTACCCCATCCTTCGTGGCGCAACAATAGCTGGATCAAGAAAAGGCCGTGGTTTTCGAGCGAGTTATTGCCCGAACTACGCCGGCTCGTCACAAAGCACATCTGAGGGAAAGAAAGCCGGGATTCCAAAAAGATAGCCCGTCATTCGCGCTTCATATTGGTTTCGATTGCGCAAAGCTGTTCCCTGAACTAAGACTATCTGGAATAATTTTCTTTAGGGGTTACCAATCTGCCATGGATCGTGTCGACAAGATGATATTGAGCCTCATCCAGGAGGACTCCACGCTACCGGTTGCGGATATTGCCAAGAAGGTGGGGCTTTCGACAACACCGTGTTGGCGCCGTATCCAGAAAATGGAAGAAGATCGCGTGATCGAGCGTCGGGTTGCCATCATCAATCCGGAGAAGGTCAATTGCGGGGTGACGGTTTTCGTTTCGGTTACGACCGATCAGCACAATCAGGAATGGTTGAAGCGGTTTGCCGAAGTCATCACCAAACATCCCGAAATCATCGGTTTTTACCGGATGAGCGGACAGGTCGATTATCTGTTGAAAGTTGTCGTTCCCGACATCGCTTCCTATGACAAGTTCTACAAGAAGCTCGTCAGCGAAATTAATATTGAGGATGTTTCCTCTGCCTTCGCGATGGAACGCATCAAGGAAACGACACAGCTCCCGCTGAATTACATCGAACTCGAGAAGCCTGCCAAGGCTCGCGATTAGACAGCAGTTGCGTTCCGGTTGGGGCGCTTCTTTCGCAACACCTGGAACAGTTGTTTGATGTTATTTCAGCTGCAGTCTGGCAAGCAGGCTGGAAGTATCCCAGCGGTTTCCGCCCATGTTCTGGATCTGTGCGTAGAACTGGTCGACCAGTGCAGCGACCGGAAGGTTGGCCTTGTTTTCGCGGGCCTCGGCCAAGACGATATCCAAGTCCTTGCGCATCCAGTCCACGGCGAAGCCGTATTCGTAGAACCCGTCATTCATGGTCTTCCAACGATTTTCCATCTGCCAGGAACCGGCAGCACCCTTGGAAATCACATCGATAACTTTCTCGACGTCGAGGCCGGAACTCTGCGCAAAGTGGATACCTTCGGCGAGGCCCTGAACCAGTCCTGCAATGCATATCTGATTGACCATCTTGGTCAGCTGACCGGAACCGGTGGGTCCCATCAGGCCGACCATCTTCGAATAGCAGTCGATTACCGGGCGGGCCTTTTCAAATATGCCTTCCTCACCTCCGACCATAACCGTCAGAGCACCGTTTTCAGCGCCAGCCTGACCACCGGAAACCGGTGCGTCGAGAAACCCGAACTCGCCAGCATCTGCGGCTTGCGCCAATTCCCGCGCAATGATTGCAGAAGCAGTGGTATTGTCGATGAAGATCGCTCCTTTTTTCATGGTTGAGAACGCGCCTTGCGATCCGGTGGTAACCGAGCGCAAATCATCATCATTGCCTACGCATGCAAAGACAAAATCACGACCATCGGCGGCTTCTGCCGGCGTCGGAGCGTGTGATCCGCCATATTCCTTTGTCCATTTTTCTGCCTTAGTCCCAGTGCGGTTGTACACACAGACATCATGCCCCGCCTTAGCGATGTGGCCGGCCATCGGATAACCCATTACGCCTAATCCGATAAAAGCAACGCTTGCCATTGAAACACCCTTTCTGCCAAACTGACATTGGTTCTTTTTTCACTTCGGTAAGGTTTAGTGTGAATGCACTTGGTTTTCAAATGGGCTTTCCGCATTGCGGCGGTTGGCATTGTTTTTTTCGGTATTATCATTGCGGTAGCTTCTTCGGCATTCTTGTCGACGCTACCTGACAACAGCGGGCAAGTGCCACTGGCCCAGCTTAGTGATGATGTGGTTTTATCACGTAATATCAATGGTATACCGTACATAAATGCGGCAACACATGAAGACGCGGCCAGAGTTCTCGGCTATGTGCATGCGCAGGACCGGTTCTGGCAGATGCATGTTCTCAGAATGGTCGCTCAGGGCAGATTATCGGAACTGTTTGGCCGCCCGACGATTGATACCGACATTTTTCTCAGAACGATTGACCTGGGTGGCGCTTCCGAGAAATCCTTTGGTGTTTTATCGCCAGAGATTCGCACGCTTTTGGAAGCCTATTCAGAGGGCGTGAATTCGTGGCTTGAGCGCGATACCGGGTTCTTGCAGGCGCGTCTGCCACCTGAATTCGTGATCCTGGGGAAGAATGCCGAGCCGTGGGAGCCATGGCACAGCCTTTCCATCCTCAAGGTGATGGCACTGACGCTTGACGGCAATCTTCGGCAGGAAATTCAGCGACTATTGCTGGCGTCGAAGAATTTTTCGCCCCGCGAGATCGATGAATTGATTCCCTATGGTCCCCGGGAAAATCCGCCGCCATTGCCTGATTTGCGTCCGGTCTACGGATTTGGCGCGCAAGCTGGTCGGCCGTCCGCTGATTTTGCCATCAACCCCGAAGAAAGCACAATGGCAGAGCTGATGTGGGAGACCGGCGTCACCGCAAGCAATAATTGGGTCGTTTCCGGTACCCGTACGAGCAGCGGCAAACCACTATTGGCCAATGATCCACATCTGGAACTCACCGCACCGTCCATTTTCTATCTAGCACATCTGTCTTTTGATGCGGATGAGCAAGGTTCGGTGCAGTCCCTGGTCGGAGCGACTTTGCCCGGCACGCCGATCATCATTGCCGGACGAAACGATCATCTAGCCTGGGGGCTTACTACGACGGTTCTGGACAGCCAGGATCTGTATATTGAACGGTTAAAGGGGGATGATCCTGGTTCTTACCTGACACCGGATGGCTGGCGGCCGTTTGAAACGGAAGAGGTCACAATTGAGGTGTCCGGCGCCCCGCCGGTAAGTTTCACGAGAAGAACAACACGACACGGTCCCGTTCTTCCGGACAACTACCGGGACATCACGAAAATCATTCCAAGTGGCCACGTTGCTGCCTTGCAATGGACGGCACTTGCCGAAGATGACACGACAGCAGAGGGTGCGATCAACATGAACCTGTCGCGTTCTGTGGGGGAGTTTATCGACGCCACGAGGAAGATGGTTTCACCCATGCAGTCGATTGTGGTTGCAGATGTGAATGGCGATATCGGCATTATCGCGCCGGGCAGGGCGCCGATCCGCGATCCTGCAAACTTACATGCGGGCAGGGCGCCGGTGCCGGGCTGGCTCGAACTCTATGATTGGAAGGGCTGGATTGATCACGCGGATTTGCCGCAGATGGTCAATCCGGATGTCGGGGCGATTGCCACGGCCAATGCCAACTGGTTGCCGGCAGGCTATGCTCAACACATCACCTTTGATTGGGATGAGAATTATCGGCAGGCCCGCGTCGACGAATTGGTAATCGACACCGATGACCAGCATTCGATGCAGACCATGGCGAAGATCCAGTTGGACATCTTTTCTCCGGCGCTGATGGAGTTCAAACGGATCGCGGTTTCCCAGTTGGCTGCAGGAGCAGGCCAGGATCCGTCAATGCTGGATAGCCTGCGACAGTGGGACGGGATGATGAGCGCCGATTCCCCCCTGCCGCTGATCATGACTTCCTGGTGGAAACATACCGGTGAAGCCTTGTTTCGGGACGATCTGGGTGAGGATCACAAACGGTTCGCCAGAGGCAGGCTTCAACCTGTTCTGGATGCATTGACGATTACCGGGACACGTGACTGGTGCGATGACCGTCTGACCAGTCAGGTGGAGACCTGCGGCATTATTCTGGCACGCGGGCTGACCCTGGCGGTTGAGGAGCTACGCAATAGCTATGGTGATGATTGGCGGAAATGGCGTTGGGGCGAGGCACACAAAGCGAGGGGTACACACCGGCCATTTTCTTCCATTGGTCCTTTATCCGTCCTCTTCTCTGTTTCTCCCGAGAGCGCCGGAGGCTCTTACACGCTGTTAAGAGGGCGGACAGATTTCAGGAATGACAATCCCTACATCAATGGCCATGGTTCGGCCTTTCGCGGTATCTATGATCTGGCCGATCTGGATCGTTCCCGATATGTGATCACAACCGGACAGAGCGGGCATTTTTTGTCGCGCCATTATCGAGATCTCGCGGATGAATGGGCCGAGATGCGTTACATCGAGATTGGACAAAATCCGCAGCTTGATAATGACATGGATGTGCTGGTGCTGACCCCATCACCTGTAACCGAAAAGTGGATAGATGCATGGATAAGCAAATTGCCGATCTGAAGCCCTGGTCGAAAAGTGTCGTCCGACTGGTCGACGTTGCTGCCGGCAGGACGCCGGCTGACCTGGTTGTCCGCAACGGGCGATGGGTAAATGTCCATTCGGGAGAAGTGGTCTCCGGGACTGATATCGCTATCTCCGATGGACGGTTTGCCTATTGCGGATCGGATGCAAGCCATTGCATTTCCGACGACACGGAAATTGTAGATGCGGATGGACAGTATCTGGTTCCGGGTCTTTGTGACGCGCATATGCATATTGAAAGCGGGATGTTGACCGTCACCGAATTTGCGCGGGCTGTCATTCCACATGGGACGACGTCGATGTTCGTCGATCCACATGAGATTGCCAATGTTCTGGGCCTTGCGGGTGTACGCCTGATGCATGACGAGGCCGCCGGTCTGCCGATCAATGTGTTTGTCCAGATGCCGTCCTGTGTGCCCTCTGCGCCGGGTCTCGAAAATGCCGGCTCGCAACTTGGTCCCGCTGACGTTGAGGAGGCGATGACCTGGCCAAATATTATCGGTCTGGGTGAGGTGATGAATTTTCCCGGCGTTGCTGCCGGTGAAGCCAACATGATCGAGCAGATTATTGCCACAAGGGCTGCGGGGAAGACCGTTGGCGGACATTATGCGTCGCCTGATCTTGGCCCTGAATTCCATGCCTATGTCGCGGGTGGTCCAGCTGACGATCACGAAGGCACCCGGATGATCGACGCAATTTCCCGTGTCCGACAGGGGATGAAAGCGATGCTGCGGCTTGGTTCTGCCTGGTTCGATGTCGCGGAACAAATTCGTGCTGTCACCGAGATGGGAATCGACCCAAGGAATTTCATTCTTTGCACCGACGATTGCCATTCCGGAACGCTGGTCAATGACGGTCACATGAACCGTGTGGTCAGGCATGCGATCGAACAAGGCTTGCGTCCGGTGACCGCCATTCAAATGGCCACGCTCAACACCGCTGAGCATTTTGGCCTTGAACGGGAGCTTGGTTCGATCACGCCGGGCCGTCGGGGGGATTTTCTGATCGTGTCAAATCTGGCCGAAATGAAGATCGAACAGGTTTATGCGCGAGGCAGGCTGCTCTCCGAGGATGATGGGCTCACGGTTGAACTTCCCCATTTTGAATATCCGGAAACCGCAAAACATACCGTCAACATGGCCCGGGATCTTGAAGCTTCCGATTTCGAGATCAAGAGCCCTTCCGGAGCGAATTCCGTTCGGGCAAGGGTGATCGGTGTCATTGAAAACCAGGCGCCCACAAAGGCCTTGGAGATGGCGCTTCCCGTCAGCGATGGGATCGTCGAAATGAGCAGCAAAGACGATGTCTGCCAGATCGCGCTGGTTGAAAGGCACCGGGCGACCGGCGGCGTGGTCAACGGATTTGTCTCCGGGTTCGGCTATGACAAGGAATGTGCCGTTGCCTCGACGGTTGCGCATGACAGCCATCACATGATCGTTGTCGGCACCAGCCACAAGGACATGGCTATCGCTGCAAATCGCCTGAGGGAAGTTGGCGGCGGGATTGTCGTCGTTCATAAAGGCAAGGAGTTGGCCTTGGTCGAGTTGCCGATTGCCGGATTAATGTCTGACGAGCGGGCGGATGTCGTTGCCGGCAAGGCCGAGGCCGTGGTCAAGGCAATGGAGGAAATGGGCTGTACGCTAAATAATGCATACATGCAGCATTCGCTCCTGGCATTAGTCGTCATCCCGGAATTGCGGATATCCGACATAGGCATTGTCGATGTGCGTAAGTTCGAGAAGGTCGATCTGCTGGTCGACTGACCAACCTTCCATATGATGGCTGACCTCAATCGATTCCAAATTCGGTAAACGGAATGAAGGAGAGCAGATCTCCCTTTTGGACCGATTGAACGTCTTCGGCAATTTCCAACAGTCCAGTCGCCTCACGCAGACCACTCACCAGGGCAGAGCCATCGCGGCTGAATTTCATGGCGCGGACTGAACCATCTTCTTGGGTTTCGAGCCAGCCTCGCCAGAACTCCCGGCGGTCCGGTTTTTTTGACGGCAGATCAAAACCTGCCGGTACCGGATATCGTTGCGGTTCTACCCAATCAGAACCACCTAGGCGCAGTAGCGATGGTCTGGCATATAGGAGGAAGCAGACAAAGACGGCGACCGGATTGCCCGGCAGGCCGAACACGAAGCTGTTGCCGATCTGGCCGAAACTCATCGGACGACCCGGCTTGATCGCCAGCTGCCACATGTGCCTCGTACCCAACTTGTCCAGTGTGGCAATGAGATGATCTTCCTCGCCCAGCGATGCGCCTCCTGTGGTCAGGATCACGTCATGGTCGCGTGCTGCCTGCGAAAGAGTTTCATCGACAGCTTTCGCATCGTCCGGCAGGATACCTAGATCCGTCACCTTAACGTTCAGGCGGTTCAGGAGACCAAGCAGTAGGAAATGATTTGAATCATAAACCTGACCGGAATGAATATGGGTGCCGGGCCGAATTATCTCGTCGCCGGACGAAACCAGCGCAACGCGAAGTTTGGCATATACCCTAATCTGATCAATTCCGATTGAGGCTATCGCAGCGAGTTCCTGAGGGCGCAAAATGCTTCCGGCGGATGCAATCGCCTCGCCCATTTTCAGATCCTCACCGGCTTTCCGCAGATTTGCACCACGCTTCAAGCCGGTCGGAATTAGGACCCGATCTTGCCCCGGGGAGCCTCCATCGGCGCTGGCTGTGCAATCTTCCTGCATTGCCACCGTGTCCGCTCCATCAGGGATTTTTGCGCCGGTGAATATGCGGATCGCCGTTCCCTGTTGAAGGTTTGCGAGGCTCGTTTCGCCAGCGGCTATTCTGTCTGAAACCGGAAATTCGCCATCCTGCTTCTGGTAGTCTTCAAAGTTGAACGCGTAGCCATCGACAGCCGAATTGTCGTAGGAGGGCACATTGGCGTTTGAGGTGATCTGCTCCGCGAGAGTTCTACCGGTTGCCTGAGAAAGCGGGATTTGCTCCTTGTCGGCGATGGTGGGCAAACGGTCCTTCAGGATGCCCAATGCCTCGTGATGCAAGAGGCGCTTGCCGTCAAAGGCGAAACAATCATCCCTGGCATCTCTGGCGCTATCCATTTTATTGCGCATTTGGCTGAGCCGCTTTTTCGGCCGGCGGTCTACCGCTCGTGATCGAGAGATGGTCGATGATGAAATCCGTTATTTCTGAAATGGCGTTGAGGTGGAACCGGGGGAGGCTGCAATTGGTGTCCGGGTCCGGTGTTGCGATCGCGACAACGGTGTCATTGTCCTGCCACACCGGAGCTTGTTTCGACTTGCCGGAATCTGCATTGCGGATCGTTTCGATCTTTGGATGGTGCGCGCGCTTGAATCCCTCAACCAAAACCAGATCGCACGGCGCAAGTTTATCAAGCATGTCTTCCAGCGACGGTTCGTCTTCTTCCTTCAACTCGTGCATCAGTGCCCATCTGCGTGAGGAAACAAGCGCGGTTTCCTTTGCACCTGCCTTGCGGTGCTTCCAGGAATCCGTGCCTTCCTGATCAATCTCGAAATCGTGGTGGGCGTGTTTGACGGTTGACACCTGCAAACCGCGCGCTGTGAACTCGGCAACAAGGGCGGCAACCAAGGTCGTCTTGCCGGAATTTTTCCAACCGGTAATGCCGAAGACGCGGTGATCACTCATCGATATTGATCTGCTCCTGAAGCTGGCGTGCAAGCTCGAGTTCTTCGGGTGTGTTTATATTAAAGAACGGGTCAATTGAATTGCCGTTCGCGTTCAAGTTATCAAATTCCGCTTCGGTCCAATCTTGTTGTTTGACAAATGCCATGACCTTGCCGGTCTGCCCGGATTGCAAAAAGGCTGCCAGATCCTCGATCAATGAAACCGGCCAAAGTCCGAATACCGGGTGGCGATAGCCGTTTGAAGCTGCCAGTACGATTGTATCTGCCGTCTTGAGATTGTCTTCCAATCGGGCCGCAAGGTCTGCCGGAAAAAACGGGGTATCAGCGGCAATGGTGCAGATATGGCTGACCAGCGGCTGGTTGTGACGCACCCATTGCATGCCCGCATGCACGCCAGCGAGCGGCCCGGCAAAGCCACCGAAAATATCCCTCTGCACAGGCACACCCAGAAACTTCATTCGTTCCTGGTCGCCATTTGCATTGATGATGACCGTATCTGTTTGCTTTGTTAGTCGGTCGAGCGCAACCTGGATCATTGGGCGGTCAGTAAGCGCGAGAAAGGCTTTTTCGTTGCCGCCCATACGACTGGATCGGCCGCCTGCAAGGATCACTCCAATGGTGCCGATCGCATCAGCCATCACTGACGATTTCCTTGTCAGCGGGAATGGGCTCCACACTGTCGGAAGGTTCGTCGTCGAACTCAATGCGCTCATTTCCGGCCAAGGCAATGAACCGTTTTCCGCGGGCTCGGCCTATCAGCGTCAACCCTGCCTGCCGTGCGAGTTCCACGCCCCAGGCCGTAAAACCGGAACGTGATATCAATATGGGAATGCCCATCATCACCGTCTTGATCACCATTTCGGATGTCAGTCTTCCGGTGGTGTAGAAAATCTTGTCTGCTGCGGATTCGTCGTTCTCGAACATCCAACCGGCAATCTTGTCGACGGCATTGTGGCGGCCCACGTCCTCCATATAGACCAGTGGCCTGTCCTGTTTGCACAAGACACATCCGTGGATTGCCCCGGCTGTCAGATACAGGCTCGGTGCGGTGTTGATTTGTTTGGTCAGCGTCTGGAGCCAGGAGGTTTTCAACACCGCTTCGGGAGAAAGCTGAATGTCCTCGAAGGCTTCGATCACGTCTGCAAATATGGTTCCCTGGGCGCAGCCGGATGTCCTGACTTTCTTTTGCAATTTGCTCTCAAAATCGGTTTCCGCAGGCGTGCGCACGACGACCACGCCCAGGTCGTCATCGTAATCGATCTCGTCGACCTTATCGCCGGTTTTCAGCATGTTCTGGTTCAGCAGATACCCCAGCGCCAGCAATTTGGGATGATCGCCGATTGTCATCATGGTGACGATTTCCTGGCGATTGAGAAACAGCGTCAGCGGCCGTTCGGTGACGACGCGTGTTTCGACAGCTTTGCCGGTCTGGTCGATGCCGGTGACGGTGGTAGAAAGGCGTTCGTCTTCCGGATCGGGAGAGAGAAGAAAATCTGCCATGATTAGTTTTCCGTTGTGTCGGCCTCCTGCATCTCAACCGTGCGTGCTATGTGCATAACATAGGCAGTTGCAAGCACGGATGCGAATGAGGATGCCAGCATAAGCAGGATCAGCGGCATTGGGCCGGTTTCGGTTCCAAGCACCGCGCCGCCCAATACGGAAAGCAAGGCGCCGCCGCCAATCTGGAAGAATCCGCCCAAACCCGAAGCAGATCCGGCGATCTCTGGACGAACGCTGACAATTCCAGCAATGGAACTTGGAAGGGTGATGCCGTTCCCCAATCCGATGAAAACCACGGGTCCGAAAAAAGACAAGCGGTGATCAAGGCCGGAGGCGACCAATGCCAGCGAAACCAACATGCCGACACAGGCGACCACCCCGCCCAACATCATCATGCGGTTGATGCCGATCTTGCGCGCAAAGCGGCCTGAAATGAAGTTGCCGACGATGTAGCCGATGCCGGCAAAGATGAAATAGAAGCCATAGAGGGACGGCGGGATGTCGTAATGGACGCTTGCGAGATAGGCGCTGCCACCGAGAAAGGCGAAGAAGGCACCGGAGGCGGCAGCCGATGCAACGGAATATCCCCAGAAACGACGTGAGGTGAACAGGGCCGGGTAGCTACGGAATTGAGCGGAAAAACTTGCCGATTTGTAGCGGGAGGTTTCACCCAGATCGAGCCAGAGCAGGCCGATCAGCATGAAGCCGTAGACGATGAGCGCCCAGAAGGAGGC
>JANQQM010000102.1 GCA_028289365.1 Salaquimonas sp.
TAACCAGTTCACCCGGCGTTACCCTACTGGAAATAAGCCGTCAGGGCGGCATTCCGCACATGGCGGTTTGCGGCGGTCGGGCCCGTTGTTCGACCTGCCGTACGCTCATCATCGACGGTGATGAAAATCTCAGCGAGGTCACCCCGGCCGAGCGACTCCTGCTCGACAAATTGCGTACCGGGCCGGAAATCCGCCTCGCATGCCAATGCCGCGTCAATGGCGATATCAAAGTGCGACCCCTGATCGAGACACAGGCCGGCATCGCGTCGCCAAGAAATGCCGATCCGCTCGGTTGGGGCGTTGAGCGTGAGCTTGCCGTATTTTTCCTGGATATCCGCGGGTTCTCCAGGATTTCAGAGAACGCGCTGCCCTACGACGTGGTCTTCATACTGAACAGCCTGTTCGCCCAGGTTGGCAGCGCAGTCGAGCGGTCGAATGGCTATATCGACAAGTTCATGGGTGACGGAATGATGGCCTTGTTTGGTCTGAACGCCGATCCTGAACAGGCCAGTCGCGATGCGATTCAGGCGGCAGTAAACTCACAAGCGGCCGCCGAAGTCGCCAATGGGCTCCTGAAACAGCACCTGAACGAGCCGCTTCGTATCGGCATCGGTGTACACACCGGCCAGGCTGTGGTCGGTCGGGTCGGCAAGACATCGGATCAGGTCAGCCCGTCCAGGCTTACCGCGGTCGGTGACACGGTCAATGTCGCTGCCCGGCTCGAGGCAGCCACAAAGGAGCTTGCCGCTGGGCTGGTAATATCTGCCAAAACATTTGAACTGGCAGGCATTGAGATCACCAGCGACATCGGCGAACGCTCCAAAATCAAGGTTCACAACATCACGGAACCGGTTGATGTTGTTGCAGTTCGAGAATATTCGGCCCTTCAGGCAAGATTGGAGGCATTTGAGACTTCACAAGCAGGCAAACCATCCGCGCCAGCACAAAAGAAAAAACCGCGAAAACAGCGTAAAAAGGTAGGGCAAGATGCGAAAAAAAAGCTCGGTGTGTGATTTCGGGGGCTTTTTTGCTGCAAGTTCCCTGCTATCGTAGGGAGATGGGGTTGGCTGAATTTTTCTTCACACAAATTCTCCAAGGGACTTGTGCCCGCCAATTGAATGAGTAGACGAGCATTGCGGGGACAGTTTTGAACCAGATGGAGCCGAGCCTCCTTAAGTACATTTGGAAGCATTCCCGCAAGGACCAATTGTGGATGCTTTTCATCATCCTGTTGTCGATGCCCACCTACTTCCTGAGCCTCGACCTGCCGAAGCGGATCGTCAACGGCCCAATCCAGGGCCAGGGTTTTGAAAACCCGGACGATACCGCATTCTTCATGACAACCTATCTGCCCCTGCCGGAATGGCTCGTTGGTGATCCCATTCTGTTGTTCCAGGGGTTTGAAATGGACCGCGTCCAGTTTCTGTTCGCGCTCTCTCTGACGTTCTTGGCACTGGTTGCCGCAAATGGCCAGTTCAAGATGTACATCAATACCTATAAGGGCCGCATGGGCGAACGGATCATGCGGCGTTTGCGCTACGAGCTGTTTGACCGCGTCTTGAGATATCCGCTCAGCCGGTTCCGCCGTACCAAACCATCCGAAATCGCGTCTATGATCAAGGACGAAGTCGAGCCAATGGGTCAGTTCATTGGTGACGCATACACCCAGCCGCTTTTCCTTGGCGGACAGGCATTGACCGGCCTGACCTTCATCATGCTGCAAAATGTCATGCTCGGCATTGTGACGCTTGTTGTGGTCTTGTTTCAGGCTTGGTTGATTCCGCGCCTTCGCCGCAGGCTGATCGAACTGGGAAGACAACGCCAGATCGAGGCCCGGGCGCTGGCCGGACGGATCGGCGAGGTTGTTGAGGGCATTCAGGAAGCCCACGCCAATGACACGACAAACTATGAACGCTCGGCCATAACCAAGACGCTCGGCAAGCTTTACTTCATCCGATTTGAACTTTTCAGGCGCAAGTTCACCGTCAAGTACATCAACAACATGCTGATCCAGTTCCTGGCGTTCATCTTCTATGCTGCAGGTGGATATATGGCGATCCGCGGTACCCTCGATATCGGTCAGCTTGTTGCAGTTATCGCAGCCTATAAGGACCTTCCTGATCCAATCCGTGGTTTGATTGATTATGACCAGCAACGCCTTGTGGTTGATGTGCGTTACCAGCAGATTGTGGAACAATTCGCGGCCGACGACCTCCAGGATAAAGAATCCCAAATGCCTGCTGATGGTGACGTTCCGCATTTCGAACAGGGTTATGACATTTACAATCTGCAGGTCGTCGACGAGAGCGGATCGAAATTGATTGAACGCGCTACCGCAAAGATTGGCCTTGGAGAACAAGTGGCAATTATCGGCGCGGTCAATAGCGGATCGACCCATATGACCGAGGTACTGGCTGGTATATTGCGCCAGTCTTCAGGTCGCCTTGAGCTCAACGGAAAGAACATGGACGCGCTGCCCGAACACGTGAAGGGGCAGAGATTGGCTTACATCGACGGAAGCACCTACTTCCCTCAAAATACCGTCTATGAAACGATCACCTATGTCCTGAAAAACCGTCCCGTGGGCGATCCGGTGCTGGAAGAGGGATTGTTCGAGGAACACAAGAGGTTCAGGGACGAATCGCGGGCAGCGGGAAACAGCAATCTGGACCCGGAAGCACAATGGATTGATTTCGAACGAGCCGGAGCAAAAAACGACCAGGAACTTGAGGAAAAAATCCGCAAGGTGCTGGTGGACGTTGATCTGGAAAACGATGTCCGGACATTTGGACTGCGCGGTACGCTTGACCCGGATACCCATCCCGAACTTTGCAAGGAATTGATCGAGGCACGCTTCAAGTTCAGGGATCGGCTGACAGAACTTGGATTTGATGCATTCGTCGAACCGTTTGATCCCGATAAATATAACGATCAGGCAACGATCGGCGAGAACATCTTGTTCGGAACGGCAATCCTTCCTGCCTACGAACCAAACAATTTTCCTTCGAACCAGATTGTCACCAATGTACTGGAAGAGGTCGGTCTTGAAGACAAGCTGTTCGATATGGGCAAGCAGGTCGCCGAGACCACAGTAGAACTGTTTGGTGAGCTTTCACTGGACAACCCGTTCTTCGATCAACTGACTTACATGGAGCCGGACCAGATTCCCGAATATCGCACCGTGCTCAACCGGATCGGCAATATGCCGATAGACGAAATAACCAAAGCCGACCGCGAACTGATATTGAAGCTTCCCTTCGCCTATACCGAATCCAAGAACAGGTTGGGTCTGCTCGACGATGACCTGAAACAAGGCATTTTGAAAGCCAGGACCCAATTGCGCGAAACACTGGAAGCATTGGATGAACCGCCAGTGAGTTTCTACGATCCGCAAAAATACAATGCTGCGGCCAGTGTTCTGGATAACGTGCTGCTCGGTCGTATTGCCTCGGGCGTGGCTGAAGGAACCGAACGGGTCACCAATGCAATCCGGCAATTGCTCGCCGAGATGGATTTGACCGACGACATTTTCCGGATCGGCCTGGAATTCAACATTGGAACCGGCGGCAAGCGATTATCCGAAACACAGCGTCAGAAACTGCATATGGCGCGTGCCCTGCTCAAGCGGCCCGACTTCCTGATCGTCAATCAGGCGCTCAATTCCCTTGACGGCAAATCGCAGCAAAAAATCATGGAAACGGTCCTGGCGAAGTCCAAGGGCAGTGATGGTGAAAAATTCGGTGTTATCTGGGTTCCAATGAATCTATCATTTTCGAAAATGTTTGAACGTGTGCTGGTATTTAAACAGGGTGTACTCGTCGCGGACGGAACACCCGAAGAGTTGAAGGAAAATTCGTCAGATTACACGGAATTGACAGGCAGTTGATATTCAAGATTCGGTATTTGGCAAGTCAGTACCCATATGATGAACGAAGAGGAAGTTCAAAATGGCAACGCTGAGCGATGAAGTAGATCTTTTACGGCGTATACCGCTTTTTGCGGCAATTGATCCGGCAAAACTAAAGCTTCTTGCGTTTGCATCCGACAGGATGATCTACAATGACGGACAGGCTGTGTTCCGGCAGGGAGAAGTCGGAGATGCCGCTTATGTTGTTGTTAAGGGTTCAGCAGACATTGTAGTCGAGACAGACGGTGGCGAAATTGTCGTCGCAAATGCAAAGGAGGACGCAGTCATTGGCGAAATCGCCATTTTGTGCGATGTGCCAAGGACGGCAACTGTCCGTGCCAAGGGCGAGCTTGTTGTGCTCAAGATCAAGAAGGAACATTTTTTGGGACTGATCATGGATTTCCCGAAACTGGGTATCCAGGTTATGCGCGAACTGGCCCTGCGGCTGTCGAATACTACAGCGGAACTTACAAATGCCCGTCGCGAAATCGAGCAGCAGAAATCTGCCTGATTTGCGCGCGCAACAACTAAGCAGTTTGTCGGACACCATGCGCAGACTGGATAAATAAGTGGAGCAGATCCGAACTTTGTCTTCAGAACGAAATACAGAATTCCGTCTGACATTCTGGGGCGTTCGCGGAACGCTTGCTTCACCGGGAATTGAGTTTCAAAGGACTGGTGGGAACACGATCTGCGCAGAGCTGAAATGCGGTGATCGGATCATCGTCTTCGATGCCGGGACCGGCATTCGCGAACTCGGCAGCAAGCTGATCGCACAGAACCGGGTGCGCAAACTCGATTTAATGTTTACCCATGTGCATTACGACCATGTGGAAGGCACACCTTTTTTCGCACCGTTCTTCCTGCCCGACTTCAAGGTCAACGTCTGGATGGGCCAGCTTGATGGCGCAAAATCGGCCGAAGACGCGATGAAAGGCCTTATGCGCCGCCCTTATTTCCCCGTCGGCCCGGGAATATTCACCGCCGACATTACCTATTGCGATGTACCGGATTGTGCAGAATTTGACCTTGGAGACGGCATCAAGCTGCGCACCGCGCCGCTTAATCATCCGGGTGGCGCAACCGCATACCGCATCGATTTTCAGGGCAGATCATTTGCGTTTGTAACCGACACGGAACACGTTCCCGGCAAGCCCAACCAGGACATCATTAAGCTGATAACCGATGTCGATCTGTTCGCCTATGACACGAGTTTGACCGACGAGGAACTTCCGGATTTTGTCGGCTACGGCCATTCAACCTGGGAAGAAGCACTCCGGTTGCGCGAAACCGCCAATGCCGGCGCAATGCTGGGGGTTCACCACATGCCGTTCCGAACCGACGATGAGGTCGACAAGATGGAACGGCATATCAAAAAGGTCCACCCGCCAAGCGGTATGGCCCGCGAAGGCATGTCGGTGGACCTGATGAACTTGCCAGTACGGGTGAAGCAGCAGGCTTGAATCACTAACCCGCTGCTTCTTGATACCGGATAAATTACTAACAAAAATTTCCGTTACAACCGTCGTAGTCGGGGGTGTCCCTGGGTTCTGAAGGTGTGGGAGCATCTCCTGGTACATCTCCATCCGCCTCGATAACACCATCACGCGACTCTTGCGCAGCCCGCGCGTTGCAGATGCTGGTCTGTGCCCGCCACTGGCGGCTGAAACGGCCCTGATTTTCGGTCAATCCAAATTGGGCTCTTTCATTACCGCGGCTTCGTCCGGCACTCCTCAGGAAGGGTGCAAAGCCGATCTGCTCTCCGGAAGCCACTTCGACAACGTCACACGATCGTTGTGCCAATACGCAGCTGCCGCCTTGCGTACAAACATTGACGGCGCCGCTAAACAGCACAACCCTTGTGTTTCCCGAAGCTCCGTCGACATAGACGTCAAACACCGTTCCCCGGACACCGATGTCAGCCAGCGGCGTCTTGATCTTGAACGCATTGCTGTTCGAATTCCCGGTAATGAACCTGAAGGCGCCTCTGGCCACCCTTAACGTGCCAGTCTGGAAATTGCCGCCTTCAGCGACAACAAAGTCGTCCAGCGATACCGAGGAATTTTCCCCGACGATGACGAGTGAATCGTCATTCAGTCGCAATTCACCATGTGAATCCACCGACGCCGAAATCACTTCGGCAGCGCTGACTGGATCTGCCACCGCCAACGTTCGAGAGCCCGCAGCGCTTCCGTCAGCCGATACCGTGTTCCGGACGACCACGGTCTCGCCGACTTTCTCTGCGGCGGCGTAAGGAACACTTGCAGCAGGAATCAAGGCTGCCACTGCAGCGATTTTGAGAAATTTTTCTAATTTACGGCGAATTCTGGGATCTGCCGTATCTGAATACACGTTACATTTGCTCATTTGATGTCTCACCATTTTTGAACGGACAGCGATAGCATTTCATGCTCTTTCGCGGCTGTCTCAGCCAGATGAGCCCCATCCATTTCAAATACCCCAAGCTGTAGAACCTGTCAAAGCCACACTACAAACTGTGATTGAAAATTTTCCCGGCAATATCCATTGCCAATATTGCGGCCTGTTGGACAAAAACTGACCAGTGGCATAACGTCCCCGCCGAGGTTCAATTGCGGATGCCTTATGCGCTTTTTTAACAGCAAGACCCTGACCGTTCTGTTGATCGCCCTGGTCGCGCTGATTGCGGCCTGGAACTGGCGTCTGAGCGATCCTCCAGCGCTCAAATCTGTCCGGGACATCACATTCGACACCTATCAGCGAATTCACCCTCGAAAGGCACTTGGACAGCCGATTCGCATCATCGATATTGACGAGCAGTCCATTGCAGAATTCGGACAATGGCCCTGGCCAAGGACAACGATCGCCCAAATTGTGGATCGTTTGCGGGAACTTGGCGCGCTGACCGTGGCATTCGACATGGTGTTTTCGGAGCCGGACAGAACCGGCCCGGACGAATTCCTCCGCCATATGTCACAAACAGACACAACCATAGCGACCGAATTGGAGGCGCTATTGTCTGGACTACCCGAAAACGATGCGATCCTGGCAACGGCAATGGAAAACATGCCAACCGTACTGGGCTTCTTCAATTCCAACCAGTCGGCGATGGGTCTGCCGCAAATCAAGGCTGGATTTGCCATGCTTGGCGGCGATCCCAAACCGGTCCTTCAGCCGATTGAGTCCAGCGTCATGAGCCTGCCAATTTTCCAGGATGCCGCACTCGGAAACGGATCCATAACACTGGCTGTCAGCAGCGATGATGTCGTCCGGCGTGTGCCGATGTTCTTTACCGATGGTGCTGAAATCTACCCGGCATTGGCGCCGGAAGCGCTCCGCGTCGTGCAGGGTGTCGGCAGCTACGTTCTGAGGACAACAGCAGCAAGCGGTGAATACCAGACGCAAGATCTGGAAATGACCCATTTCAAGGTTGGCGACTTCGAAGTGCCGGTCGACGGGTCAGGCAACATGTTGATTTATTTCACGAAAAATGACCCTTCCCTCTATATCTCGCCCAAGGATTTGCTTGCTGAGGATAGCGAGAAACTCCGGCCGCTGTTGGAAGGCCACATCATTTTCGTCGGCGCTTCTGCATCCGGATTGCGCGACATCAGGGTAACTGCTCTGGGCGAAAGCGTTCCGGGCGTTTTCATGCATGCACAGATCGTCGACCAGATATTGTCAGGTGAGTTTCTGAACCGGCCGGATTGGGCAAAGGGTGCAGAAATCGCCGCAATGATTTTGACAACAGTGCTGATCGTGACAATCCTGCCATTCACCGGCGCGCTTACCGCGGCCCTGTTCGGGCTGGTGTTTTCAGCAGTTGTCCTGGGAACCAGCTGGTTTGCCTTCACCCAATATGGCTTGTTAATCGACCCACTGTTTCCCATGCTGGCCGGCGGCGCAATTTTCCTGCTCACTGTCTTGCTGCTCTTTGCGTTTACGGAAAAGGAAAAGCGCTTCGTACGTGGCGCCTTCCAGCGCTATCTCGCGCCTGATCTGCTGGCGAAACTGGAAAACAATCCAGAGTCATTGAAACTCGGTGGAGAAATTCGCGAGCTGACCCTTCTCTTCATGGACATTCGCGGTTTTACGCCAATCTCGGAGAAACTGTCGCCAGAAGAATTGGTGACTTTCTTGAACCGTTTGCTGTCGCCCCTGTCCGAAGTGATCTTGAAGCGCGAGGGTGCAATCGACAAATATATCGGTGATTCAATCATGGCTTTTTGGAATGCACCGCTGGATGTCGAAGACCATCCGGAAAAAGCAGCCCGCGCCGCATTGAAAATGCTGGAAACCGTCGATGAATTGAATGCCGAAGATGCATTTGGGTTCAAAGCCGAAAACAAGGGCCTTGGCGATGTTCAGATCGGCATTGGCCTTAACACAGGCGAAGGCTGCGTCGGGAACATGGGTTCTCACGCTCGATTTGACTATTCGGTCATCGGCGACACGGTCAATGTTGCTTCTAGGATCGAATCCTCGTGTAAAGCCGTTGGTTGGCCCTTGCTGATCTCGCAATCTACCGCAGAGCAATGTCCGGGATTTGCCATGCTGGAAGCCGGTTCGATTGCACTGAAGGGCAAGAGCAAGCCCGCAGCTCTATATGCCCTGGTCGGCGATGAGGAGTTGGGTCAAACCACTGATTGGCAAGAACTAGCTGACGCCCACAGGAAACTGCTCGAAGCATGCGATGGCGGAAATGAAGCCGAGGCGCGTCACCTGATGAAAGCCTGTCTGGCACTGGCGCCCGGCAATATGGAACAGTTTTATGAGAACCTGCTGCACTCCAGATTTTCGTCAGTCGCAGCACAATAAGATTGGTGAAATCTGCACCAATTTGGAGTGATCCGATAACGCCTTCAACACGTATTCCATGTTGATAAATAAGCGAAAACATCGTTTCGCATTGAATTTCAGCCGTCTACAGGGTTCATCAGGAACGATTGGTCGGATTACCGGTACTTTAAATGCTTGCAAATACCCCCTTACCCAGCAATTCCCGTGACCGGTCAGATCATGCACCGGCAATTGTTTGGTTCCGCGATGATTTACGCGTAGCCGATAATCCGGCACTGGAATATGCAGCCGGCCAGAACCGGCCTGTTATTCCTTTGTTCATTTTCGAAACCAATCTACCCGAGCACGCTCAACCGGGTGGCGCGCAAAAATGGATACTGCACCACGCCCTGAAAAGCCTGGATGCCAATCTGAAAACGCTGGGAACAAGACTGATACTGGCCGAAGGCGACGCCCTCCAGATCTTGCAGGGAATTGTTACCCGGCAAGGTGCCCGAAGCGTCTACTGGAACAGGCGCTACACCCAACATGGGATCAAGACGGACACGAACATAAAATCCACACTCGCAGGTGATGGGCTTGAAGCAAGAAGCTTCCAGGCGACCCTTCTGCATGAACCCACGAAACTGCTGACCGCTGCCGGAGGACCCTTCAAAGTCTACAGCCCGTTTTGGCGGGCATTCGAACGCCAGCCGGCGCCGCGTCCGGTACTACCCAAGCCGATACAGATAACCGGAATTGACGAAATAAGTTCGCCGGAGATTGACGATTTTGCGCTGCTTCCGTCCAAACCCGACTGGGCTTCAGGGCTTCGCGAGACCTGGGATGCTACCGAATCCGGCGCGCAGGATTGCCTTGGTGATTTCATCACGAATGGCCTGCATGGCTATGCCAAAGGCCGCGATATTCCGGCAAAGAAAAATGTTTCGCGCCTCTCGCCCTATCTTCGCTACGGCCTGGTGTCGCCCTATCAGCTTTGGCATGCCGCTGTTGAGGCGGATGCACCGGAAAACGACAAGCTGAAATTCTGCAAGGAACTGGTATGGCGGGAATTCTCTTATCACTTGCTCTATCACTTCCCTTCGCTTGGTTGGCAGAACTTCAATTCCAGTTTTGACGATTTTCCCTGGTTGAAAGACTCACAGGATTTGACGGCATGGCAGAAGGGCAAGACCGGATATCCCTTGGTAGATGCCGGGATGCGGGAACTCTGGCATACCGGATACATGCACAACCGGGTGCGAATGGTAACCGCCTCCTTCCTGGTCAAGCATCTAATGGTGGATTGGCGTGTCGGCGAACGCTGGTTCTGGGACACGCTCGTGGATGCCGATCCGGCCAGCAACACGGCAAGCTGGCAATGGGTGGCCGGCTCCGGTGCCGATGCGGCGCCCTATTTCCGGATTTTCAATCCGATCATACAGGGAAAGAAATTCGATCCTGACGGGACTTACATCAGGAAATGGGTGCCGGAACTTTCCGGGTTGCCGGACAAATACCTTCACGAACCCTGGCTTGCACCAGAGAACATATTAAGAGAAGCAGAGATACAAATGGGCATTTCCTATCCATTTCCGATTGTCGATCACAAGGCCGCTCGAGACCGCGCGCTCGATGCTTACAAGAACCTCAAGAAAGAATACGCAATATGAAACTGGCAGTAATCGGATCGGGAATTGCAGGCAATTCGGCCGCCCTCGCCCTGGCAAGACGCCACGATGTCACCTTGTATGAAAAGCGTGATCGCCCGGGCGGACATTCTGCAACGGTCGATCTCGACTATGACGGCGTGCACATTCCGGTAGACACCGGTTTCATTGTCTACAATACCAATAATTACCCGCTGCTCACAAAGCTGTTTGAGCATTTGGGCATTCATACCAATTCCACGACAATGAGCTTCTCGGTCTCGCTCGACCAGGGTCGCTTCGAATGGTGCGGCGACACGATTCGCACAATATTTGCACAGAAGAGCAACCTGTTCTCACCGGGCTTTTTCATGATGCTCGGAGACATATTGCGCTTCAATTCACTTGCAAAGCGCGATCTGGACGCCGGCACGCTGTGTGGAATTACCTTCGGGGATTACATTCGCAGCCGCGGATTTTCGACCCGCCTTCGCGATGATTATATCGTGCCGATGACTGCAGCGATCTGGTCGACACCAGCAGCACGAATGCTCGACTTTCCTGCTGAAAGTCTCGTCCGCTTCCTTGACAATCACCGGCTGATCCAACTGCGCCGGCCATGCTGGCGAACAGTAACCGGCGGCAGCAGGAATTATGTAAATGCGCTCCTGAACGAGTTTCCCGGGACGCTATTGCTCGATAATCCGGTCGAACGGATCATCCGCCAGAACGGCAAGGTTTATGTCACAGGACAGGATGGGCACACGCGCCAGTTTGACGGGGTTGTCATGGCCTCGCATTCCGATCAGACGCTCAAGATGTTGGCTGATCGCGATCAGGAAGAAACATCTATACTGTCTTCCATTCCCTATCGTCCAAACCGCGTCTGGTTGCACAGAGACCCCTCCCTGATGCCCAGACGCAAAGATGCCTGGGCCGCCTGGAACTATCTTGGCACCAAGAAACCGGGCTCCACGCGGGAAATCACGGTCACCTACTGGATGAACAAGCTTCAGAACATCAATACTGATTACCCGATCTTCATTACGCTCAATCCACAGACGGAACCTCGCGAAGACCTGACATTCGCAACATTCGATTATTCGCATCCGCAATTCGACGCCGCTGCATTGGCAGCCCAGGAACGCCTTCCGGCAATTCAGGGTCGCAACAATACCTGGTATTGCGGCGCCTGGACCAGATTTGGCTTCCACGAAGACGGGCTGGCATCCGGCCTGCATGCGGCCTCGCTATTGGGCTGCGAGGCACCCTGGGAGACGGATGATACAATGAATATCGAAGCGATTCCGACCCAACAGGCATTATTGGAGGCAGTTGCATAGCAGTTTTACGCAACGCACATCGGACCATGGCACGAGAAACCCACAAGGAAACAAATAAGCCAGCTTTGTCGCTCTTTACCGGAAAGGTGATGCATGCCCGCCTGGCACCGGTTTCCCACCGCTTCAGCTACAAGATGACATCCATGCTGATCGACCTTGATCGGCTCTCGGAAGCAGACAAGCAAACTGCGATATTTTCCGTGAATCGCGCCAACCTTGTTGCCTTTCACGAAAGGCATCATGGCCCCAGAGATGGAAGCTCGCTTCGTACCCATATTGACGCGATCAATGCAAAAGCGGGATTGGACCGCCCGGCCCGCATAGAATTGCTCTGTTATCCGACCGTACTGGGCTACACGTTCAATCCCTTGTCGGTCTATTTCTGCTATGACGAAAATGAAACCGTCACCGCGCTTGTCTATCAGGTCCACAACACGTTTGGCCAAAGCCACAGCTATGTCGAACCTGTACTCCCCGGACAGGTCTCGCCAGCCGGAATACGTCAAAGCCGGGCGAAGTGCTTCTATGTATCTCCCTTCATGGAAATGGACATGACCTACAGGTTCCGGATCCGCCCGCCAACGGACACGGTAGCCCTCAGGATTCTCGAGTTCGATCAGACCAAGCCAGTCCTGTCTGCCACATTCCACGGGACCAGGAATCCGGCGAATCTGAATCAGTTTCTACGTTCGGTCTTGCAAACCATTGGAATTACGTGGAAAGTAACCGCCGGAATTCATTTTGAGGCATTGCGTTTGTGGCTCAAAGGCTTGCGGCCCTTCGACAGGCCGGAACCTCCACTGCCCGAAAGTTTTCCGGAAACACTAAATACCGGGCACTGGAACCGCCCGGTCGAGGAGAAAGCTTAGGCGGGGAGTCGAATCGCCATGGCAGTTGCTGGTGAATTCAAGGGACCGGATTCCGGCGATCCGGTCATTGTTACGCGTGAGAATCTACCTGAGGTAACCAGGGGACTATCATTATACTCAAGGCTCGCATTGCGGGCGCTCACGGGCCTGGAAAAAGGCTCGTTGACATTGCAGGTACCAGATGGGCATCGCTATCATTTTGATGCTGCGGAGGATGGGCCCGATGCGGAACTCATCCTGAATAACTGGCGTCTGCCCCGTCGATCCTTTGTTGGCGGCACGGTTGGCGTTGCCGAAAGCTACATGGACGGAGATTGGGACAGCCCGGATGTGACGGCATTCCTGGCTCTCTTTGTCGTCAATGAGAAGCTTGGTGAAGAGCTTTCGACCGCAAACTGGCTCAACAACGCCATTACGAAGGTCCGCCATTGGTTCAACGACAACACCCATACCGGTTCCAAGCGGAACATCGCTGCCCATTATGATCTGGGTAATGAATTTTACGCCCGTTGGCTGGATTCAACCATGACCTATTCGTCTGCATTGTTCGAGAAGGGAACCAATTCCCTGTCAGCAGCCCAGACGGCCAAATATAATTCGCTTGCCAGAAATGCAGACATGAATGAAGGCCATCATGTGCTGGAGATTGGCTGCGGCTGGGGCGGATTTGCTGAATTTGCTGCCAAGGAAATCGGTTGCCGTGTTACCGGTCTGACGATCAGTCGCGAACAGCTCGAATTTGCCAAGGAACGGATTTTTCGTCAGGGCCTGAACGAGAAAGTCGATCTCAAATTCCAGGATTACCGGGACGAAACCGGCGTCTATGACCGCATCGCTTCGATAGAGATGTTCGAGGCAGTCGGCGAAAAATACTGGCCCGCCTATTTCGGCAAGGTTCGCGATTGCCTGAAAACCGGCGGCAAGGCCGGGCTTCAGATTATCACCATCGCCGACCGCGGATTTGAGTATTACAAGCGCAACCCGGATTTCATTCAGCGCTACATATTCCCCGGTGGCATGCTGCCGCCGCCCAAAATTCTTTCAAGCCTCAGCAATGAAGCCAATTTGCAGCAGGTATCCGAGCGTATCTTCGGGCACGACTACGCACGAACCCTGGCAGAATGGCGCGAGCGGTTTCGGTCCACCTGGAACGAAATACGGCCGATGGGATTCGATACGCGCTTCAAGCGCATGTGGGAGTTCTACCTGCACTATTGCGAAGCAGGCTTTTCGTCCGGTCGCATCGACGTTCGGCAGATCTTCTACCAGCGGCAGTAACAATTACCCTGTTGTAATTAGGTGCCTTAGGGCGTCATTCAGCACGCCCGATCCCCGTTTGTCGTGACACCAACCAGAAATACAATCGGTAAGGCAGCAGGTTGATTGCCTTCAGGATGTAGGTGAACCGCTTGGGAAAGGTAACGTCAAACGCATCCGATTTCAGGCCTTGGGCGAACGCCTCCGCGGCATCGTCCGCTTCCATGAGGAACGGCATTGCAAAATCGTTTTTGTCCGTTGCAGGTGTCTTCACGAAACCGGGTGTGACGATCTGAATTCGGATGTTAAGTGGATCAAGATCGAACTTCAGGCTTTCCGCCATATTGATCAATGCAGCCTTCGTCGCACCATAAGCAGCGCTCTTTGGCAAACCGCCATAACCGGCAGACGACGAGACGATTGCGATCTGACCCTTCCCGGTTGATTTCATGGCATCGATCGACGGCAGCAACCCGTTCAGCACACCGGAAAAATTCAGCGCAATACTTTTTTCAAATGTGGAAAACTCCAGGTTCGAGCCCCGTATCGGAAGGAACATTCCGGCATTGAAAATGGCAAGAATGAGGCATCCTGATTCGCGGGTGATTCTGGATACAGCAGCCAGATTCGCATCCCGATCGGTCACATCGAGCGGCAGCGCAATGATCTTTCCCTCGCCGGAATACTCGCTCGCCAGGCTCTCAAGCGCTTCTTCCGAACGCGCGCTCGCATAGACCGTATAGCCCTCATTTGCGAGTTTTTTGGCCAATTCACGCCCGATTCCAGTACTTGCGCCCGTTATCCAGGCCGCTCCATCCTCTGGTTTTGCATGATAAAGACCCAAGATAGGTTCCCTGTTGGCTGGGACCGTTGGGCGGTAAAGAGGTCAATTCCGGACGAGAAGGGACGCGGCGAAGCACGCCCCTTCCGTCGCCTCAGTGCGCAGGCCCGACCGGTGAGAACCGGGCCCACATCATGTTTACCGACCGAAAATGTCCGAAAAAAGTTGAGTCATTGAGCCTGTTAATTTCAACGGCGCAGTTGTGATCGCCAGACAGATACAGGTCTCTCCAGGATCGGCGATTGGCCGATGATCATCGCTCTCGTCTGCCGCAGCAATATCACCGCGAACATAGTGTCCGTCGACATCCGAGAACCCGCCGCTCAGGACGAGTGTCAGTTCCGAACCGCCATGGGTATGAGCAGGCATTGCACGGCCCGCACGGATCCAAAGCAGCTCCGCTTCGCAACCATCCCACTCACCAATCGAGAACTCCTTGAAACCCGGGAGCTTGGTCCGCCATGGAACATCCTCAGCGGTGAAGCCAGTGAAATTTTGTAGGCTCTTCGGGAATATCGAACAGTTCCGTCCGCTGGAAATCTCGGCAAGCGGCGCAGGCGCGTCACTTCCCACGATTTGATCGAACATCTTTTTCCGACTCAAAAGCGGAGCAGACTCAATATTCTCCATTTGTACGCCGGCAACTGCCTCCATGCCGCGCACAAGCGTACGGCTGTCGTCACGCATCTCAAGATGCGCTTCCACCATGGTGTTGACTGGCACCGGCAGAGAGCCCGAGACATAGTGGGAAAGCAGCGTATCCAGCATGTCCGCGCTCTTTTCGGAGATGCCTATGCTTTGCCCTTCGGATTCGTTTTTCATTTCATCAATTCCTGTCGGCCTATAGCCTGTCATGTCCATTTTCTGCCATTGCCGCAATGTACGGAATGAAGACAGAATTCATCTTGTTACCACCAATACGCTTTCGCTAGGGAAACGGATCACAAAAACGGATATTTTTTTAAATACTTGCATCATGCAACCATTTGACCCGTCCGAAGCTGTTTTACGGCCTCAATTGCCCAATCCTGGACGATTTTTTGGTCAGGCTGCAGACTTGCGAATTCCGGCCCGCAAAATGCCTCCCATGCTTCGAAATAGTTTCGCCGGACGGCAACCAGGACCGGAATATCAAGTTCCATCGCCCGTACAATGACGGATCGCAATCCCTGCCCTTCGGCCTCGCTTTTGCCAAATCGGTTCAAAATCAGCAACTCGGTTGTCTCGTCCAGCCTCTGTTCCATGCGTCCGCAGGCTTCCGTCAGTGCCTGGATATCGAGCCGGCAACCACGAGCGCCTGGACCCAATGGCTGGGAAATCCTGAGGCTTTCGCGGCGCGAGATATCCTCCAGCCACATTTCGGAACGGGAATTTTCGCCAACATTAGAGACATGCTGAACATAACCCTCCAGCCGTACGCCTTCATCCCCAAGCGTCTTCGACACAGCCTTCAACACTGCATCGGCCTCGCCAAGTTCCTCAAACACGACCGCGGCTAGCAAACTGGATCCGCTCAACTTCCTGATCCTTCAGACATCGCTCTGGTTCCGCAGATTATCACGATCTCCCGAAACCGCCCGAATTGGAGGATATAGCCAGATCATCACAAGCTTCAAGTAATCCTCAGCACAGATTCGGCTTCAATTTACTGTCAGGGAATTTTATTTCCGGATTCAGCATATAGCCGCCTCGATTTTTGCTTCCCGCAAATACACAAAAAATCTATGAACCGGCGATTCCATTTGAACAAGAAACAATCTAGGGTCCATGCACGTTAGCATAGATACAGTCCGGGGTAGCAAATGATCCGAAATTCAACGCTTGCAACAATCGGCAATACGCCATTGATCAAACTCAAGGCCGCCTCGGAGGCCACGGGTTGCACAATTCTTGGCAAGGCAGAGTTCATGAACCCCGGCCAATCGGTCAAGGATCGTGCGGGCCTTTTCATTATTGAAGACGCAATTGCCAGTGGCGATTTGAAGCCGGGGGGGATTGTCGTGGAAGGAACCGCAGGCAATACCGGCATTGGCTTGTCGGTCGTCGCCAACGCCATGGGTTTCCGTACGGTGATTGTGATTCCCGAAACCCAAAGCCAGGAAAAGAAGGATACGCTCAGATTGATGGGCGCTAACCTGATCGAGGTTCCTGCTGTTCCCTACAGAAACCCGAACAACTACGTGAAGGTTTCCGGCCGCCTTGCCGAGCAGCTGAACAAGACCGACCCCAATGGCGCGATCTGGGCCCAGCAGTTTGACAACACTGCCAATCGTGATGGTCACGTGCGCACGACTGCCCAGGAAATCTGGCGCGATACGGATGGCAAGGTCGACGGGTTTGTCTCCGCCGTCGGTACCGGTGGCACGCTGGCAGGCGTCAGTATCGGTCTCAAGGAGCATAACAAGGACATCAAGATCGCCGTCGCCGACCCAATGGGCTCGGCCATCTATTCCTGGTATGCCAATGGCGAACTCAAGGCGGAAGGCAACTCGATAACAGAAGGGATCGGTCAGGGCAGAATAACGGCAAATCTGGAAGATGCGATTGTCGACATGGCCTATCAGATCCCCGATCCCGAGGCCTTCCCGATCGTCTATGATCTGTTGGAACATGAAGGGCTCTGCATGGGTGGCTCGACCGGCATCAACATAGCCGGGGCCATGAGATTGGCCCGTGAACTGGGTCCCGGCCATACCATCGTGACCATCCTGTGTGACTTTGGATCACGCTATCAGTCGAAACTCTATAATCCCGAATTCCTGCGCTCCAAGGACTTGCCCGTACCGAAATGGCTGGAAAATAATTGGGATATCGAAGTTCCGTTTGAACCAGTCGACTAGGCAATCACCTTCCTAGGAGGTCTTCTGCATACCGTTGTGCACGGTTGCGCCACCAGTGACGTCGCCAAGTAACGGTCGCACTCTGTCACCAACATTCGTTGCAGAAATGACAAGATTGATCAGCAGCGCAACAATCAGTGTTGAAATATTGGCTCGAACAGACTCGCCGAACGCAGCTGCATCCGTATTCTCATTTTTGTAAAGCAGGATGAACAGGCCAATTATCGTGCACAGGTTAAACACGTCGAGCGAAAACGCGATATATCCGTCCTGGCCATTTTTCCCGCTCGTAATTATGAAGTATATTAGAAAAAGTAATACGGAAATTCCTAGCGGAATGGATGTATATTTCGTCAATCAGATTGCCTTTTGATTTTTGGTATTTCATTCGTGATCAAATAATTGACAAACCCGCCAACGACCGCAGCCCCAGCCGCAGGAAACATCAATCCGGAACTCTCCAGGACTGCCAATCCTGTTGCGCCACCAGCCACCAGGCTGTTGGTCAAAAGCCGGGATCCAGAATATTCGTACTTGTCGTTGTCGATCTTATCCATGACTTAAATGCCGATCCGGTCCGTAACCGGCTTCTTTATGAATTATGATATATGCCGCGCACGCCTGCCATCTACAGGCACAAACGGTTGTTTCGTAACAATATAGACATCTTTTAGTTGATTTTACAGCACCCTACAAGTGATGAGATTTGAATCGAAATGAATTCAATGAAACGGGATTTGTGGAACTGCCAATCTTTGAATAAGGTGCAACAAAAACCTGCTCAGCCTCCCAAACAGCTACAGAACTGGTAATGACTACGACTTCTCGCCCCGCCTTTCTTGACGATGCCTATCTTACTGCCTGCGAAGGGACGGTGGTGGAGGTCAACGAAAGCGGCGGCATCATTCTTGACGAGACAAATTTCTACGCGACCAGTGGTGGGCAACCCGGCGATACCGGATATCTGGAGCGTGCCGATGGTAGCCGCATTAAAATCGCAGCAACTGTAAACGGTACCAGCAAGCAGGAGATTGTCCTTGTGCCTGCACCGGATCAGGACGCACCAAAGCTGGGAGAAAAAGTTGTTGGTCACATCGACTGGGAGCGCCGGTATAAACTGATGCGAATGCATACCGCCTGCCATGTGCTCTCGGTCGTTTGCCCCTTTCCGATCACCTCGGCAAATGTCGGCGAAGAAGAGAGCCGGGTCGATTTCGATCTGCCCGAATCTGGCGTTACAAAACAGGACGTGACCGAGCAGATGATGGAAATCATAAACGCCAACCATACGGTCTATGCGCACTGGATTGACGAGGCGGAGCTGGACTCAAATCCCGATATAGTTAAGTCGAAGAATGTCCGGCCACCCCGGGGTGTCGGCAAGATCAGGCTGGTCTGCATAGGCCAGGATGCAGCGATTGACAGCCAGCCCTGCGGTGGTACCCATGTCACGGAAACTGCCGAAGTCGGCGAAATACATATCGGCAAGATTGAAAAGAAAGGCCGCGAAAACAGAAGGTTTCGCATCCGGTTTGGCCGGCCCCCGCATAATGGACACTAAACGGATCGAGGTGGCGAAATGAAACTTGAGGGTTCCTGCCATTGCGGCGCTGTCAAATTCTCGCTCGAGACCAACACGCCCTATCCATACCAGAAGTGCTATTGCTCGATTTGCCGCAAGACACAGGGCGGTGGTGGCTACGCGATCAACATCATGGGATGGGCAGATTCGATGCAGGTCGATGGTGAGGATAATATTTCCGTCTATCACGCGCTCCAGGACGGTAAGCCAAGCGAGGTGGAACGCCGCTTCTGCTCAAAATGCGGGAGCGCTCTCTGGGTCTATCACGATAAATGGCCAGACCTGGTACACCCTTTTGCTTCCGCAATAGACACGCCCCTGCCAAAGGCACCCGAGACTGTACACATGATGCTCGACTACAAGGCTGACTGGGTCGATGTGCCCGATGGCCCCGATCAAGACCGCTTCGACGGATATCCCGACAAATCAATCGAAGTCTGGCACGAAAAGCAGGAAACAGGGGGATGAACGACCAACGCAGCAAATTCACAATCGCACCTGATGCGCTTGTCGAAATCCTTGATAATCCGGATGTCAGGATAGTCGACGCCTCCTGGTATCTGCCGGCACAAAATAGAAATGCGCAGGCAGAATATGCCGAAAACCGGATTCCAGGTGCCGTGTTCTTCGACATCGATGCTATATCCGACAAGAAATCTTCCCTGCCACATATGTTGCCGACGCCCGAGGAATTTGCCGCAGCCGTCGGAAACATGGGAATTAGCGAAAACAACCAGATCATTGTCTATGACGGCCCCGGCCTGTTTTCCTGCGCCCGGGTTTGGTGGGCCTTCAGGATCATGGGTGCAAAAGACGTGAAAATCCTCGATGGCGGCTTTGACGCGTGGAAGGCAGCCGGCCTGCCGGTCGAGACAGATCCCCCGGCAAAACCTTCACCGGCAGTGTTCAGTCCGGCTTTCGAGCCTGATCGCGTGCGTTCAATCGAGGATATGCGTGCCATTATCCGGTCAAGGGGCACGACAATCCTCGATGCCAGGCCCCATGCCAGATTTACCGGTCAGGCAGCCGAGCCACGCAAGGGCCTGCGCTCAGGCCATATTCCCGGCTCCAAATCCCTGCCGATTGACCAATTGGTAACCGAAGGAAAGCTCAAAAATATCAATGAATTGAAAGACATAATTGATTCTTTTTCTTTGAAGCAAAACGATCCGGTTGTCACTTCATGCGGTTCTGGCGTAACGGCAGCAATAATCACGCTGGCACTTGAGAGCGTCGGGCACGCCAACAATTCGCTCTATGACGGATCATGGTCCGAATGGGGACAGGCAGAAGATGCACCCGTGGCGGTCTGGGAAGACTAATAGAGAGATAAAACTGTAAGGCGATGGCAAAAAAACCGAAAAAACTGACGGCACGCGTAACATTCCTCGAAATGTCAAAACGCCATTTCCACAACATGCCCAAACCAAGCCGCCCTCGCCTGGCGCTGATGCGAGCCGAAAACATACCCGTAGCATTCTATCGCTATCTCTATGAACAGGTCGGCAGGGCCCACCACTGGGAACTGCGCCGCAAGATGTCAGACGAGGAGCTGGACAAGATCATAAACGACGAAACGACGCAGATCGATGTCCTGTACGCCGACGGATGTGCAGCCGGTTTCTTTGAACTCGACATGAAAGAAATGCCCGAGGCGCTGGAACTGGCCTATTTCGGCATCTGCTCGACCCATACCGGTATGGGCATCGGTAAATGGTTCCTTGCAAGCGCAATCGAGGCTGCTTGGGATCATGACCCAGAGAAGATCAAGGTCCATACCAACACGCTGGACCATCCCGCTGCACTGCGCCTCTATCAGCGCCTGGGTTTCGAACCCGTCGGTGTTGGCGAGGAAACGGTTGAAGTCTGGGATTGATCCCAAACAAAAAACCCGGCTCAAACAGCCGGGTTTTCTGCAATTCTTTCTACGAACTATTGGTTAGGCGGCAACCGTCAAAACAGTCTTTGGATCCGCCATATCCAGACCGAGCGCCTCGGCTACGGCGGTATTGGTGATCTTGCCGCGGTGGACATTCAGCCCGTTGCGAAGATGCGGATCGTCAACCATCGCCTGCAGACCTTTGTCGGCAAGCATCAGCCCATAATGCAAGGTCGCATTGTTCAGCGCCTTTGCCGAGGTGATGGGAACCGCACCCGGCATGTTGGCGACACAGTAGTGGACGATGCCGTCAATCTCATAGGTAGGATCAGAATGGGTGGTCGCATGCGATGTCTCGAAACAGCCGCCCTGGTCAATCGCAACGTCGACCAGTACAGAACCGGCTTTCATGCCTGACAGCATGTCCCGGCTGACCAGCTTCGGTGCCGCGGCACCCGGAATCAGAACCGCGCCGATCACGGCATTTGCCGAAAAGCACTCTTCTTCAATGGTTTCAACCGTCGAATACCGCGTATGGACCCGGCCGTTGAAAATATCGTCAAGTTCGCGCAGACGCGGTAGTGACCGGTCAATGATGACCACATCGGCACCGAGGCCAACCGCCATCTTGGCAGCGTTCAGGCCGACAACACCGCCACCGATCACAACCACTTTGCCGGGCAGGACACCAGGTACGCCGCCCAGCAACACACCACGGCCACCATTGGCTTTCTGCAGCGCAGTCGCGCCAGCCTGAATGGCAAGACGTCCTGCGACTTCACTCATCGGTGCCAGAAGAGGCAGACCACCGCGGGAATCGGTGACGGTCTCATAGGCAACGGCCGTACATCCGGATTCTACCAGGCCCTTTGTCTGCTGTGGATCGGGAGCCAGGTGCAGATAGGTGTACAGGATCTGACCTTCGCGCAACTGCGCCCACTCGGAAGGTTGTGGTTCCTTGACCTTTACGATCATGTCGGACTGGGTAAACACCTCTTCCGCGGTTCCGACAATCTGCGCACCTGCCGCCTGGTAAACACCGTCATCGGCATCGATACCTGCCCCTGCGCCGGTTTCAACAATAACGGAATGCCCGTGAGCCACATATTCACGTACTGACCCAGGAGTCAGACCGACCCGGTATTCATGGTTTTTGATCTCTTTAGGGCAGCCGACGCGCATGGTGTTCTCCGTTCTGAAAAGTAAGGGTGGATGAATTTCGCCTTATGTAGGTGAATCCGCTCCGAATGTCCTTGCAAATGCACATTGCAAAACAGAGAAATTTCAACAATAATTGCGTAAAATGGTCAAAAGAACGGATTTTATTGCAAGATGCAGCTGGATAAAATTGATATATTGATTCTGCGAGCGTTGCAAAACGACGCCCGAATGCCCAATGTCGAACTGGCCGACAAGGTCGGACTTTCGCCGTCTGCTTGCTCCCGCCGTCTGGCGCAGCTGGAAGAAAACCAGATCATTGAAGGCTATCAGGCGGTCATATCAAACAAGGCGCTCGGCCAGACGATCACCGCGCTTGTTCACATCACCCTGACGGGCCAGTCGGAAGAGCATCTCAAGAAATTCGAAAAGGCAACCATCACCTGCCCCTATATCGTCGCCTGCTTTCTGATGTCTGGAGAGAGTGATTACCTGATCCGGGTAAATGCCCGCGACATGGAGCACTACGAACACATCTACAAGGAATGGTTGTCGAAGCTGCCAGGCGTCTCGCGCATCCAGTCGAGTTTTGCCATGCGGATGGTGGTCAACCGGGCGAATATAGATGTAACAATGCTGGACTGATTTCCTTCTACGCACCTGAGCGTCGAAACCCCATGACGGCGACACGGAAATATAATGATAAAAGTACTCCTCATAGTTCTGACCGTGTCAGTGGTATCAGTCCTGGTTCTCGTCTTTGGACCCAGGCCGGAAATATCAAGCCCGGTCAGATTCGAGGCATTGCTGATTGGCCCTGATATCGAAGATTATGTGACCATGACAGAAGCCCGGGTCAGCAATCTCAATCCGGTCGCGAAGAAGGAAATCATCTGGGCTGATCCTGAGGCCAAGGAAAAGACCGCTCTTTCAATTGTCTATATTCACGGCTTCTCCGGCAATAAGATGGAACTGCGCCCAATTCCCGACAATGTCGCGAACGGGTTTGATGCCAATATTTTCTTCTCCCGCCTGACCGGGCATGGCCGAAATGCCGAGGCCATGGCGGAAAGCACCATGCTCGACTGGATGCGGGATCTGTCCGAGGCGATAACAATCGGCGAGCGATTGGGCGAACGCGTCGTCCTGATGGCAACGTCATCCGGTGCTGCTCTGGCCACCTACGGCATGAGTGATCCGCATCTATCCCGCAATATTGCCGCTCTTGTCATGGTTTCCCCAAGTTATGCCATTCGCGGCGCATCGATTGGTCTGCTCAACATGCCATGGGGAGAAACACTGCTTCCCATTTTTATGGGCCGGGAAACCAGGCTTGCCCAGGCAACTGACGAGATGACGTCAAGCTTGAGCGAGCCCTATCCCATCGAAGCGATTTTCCCGCTGGGTGCTGTCATGAAAGCAGTGTCGACAATTGACGTGTCTTCAATCTCGACACCAGCCCTATTTATCGTTTCGCCTGAAGACAAGGTCATTTCCGTTCAAGCCGTAAGAAACGTGTTCGAGAATTGGGGAGGACCAAAACAATTTGCTGAAATTCCCTATTCGGAAAACCCGGCACAATATCTGCTGCCGGATGAAAACGGAAACTCAAGCACTGCGACCGCAATGACAGAAGAGATCGTCAGCTGGGTGGAGGAACATAAGTGATAATCTTCGATTAGACACTCGCCCACAAATATCATCGAAAATCTTGCCGTTCAGAACCTGCCTTCTGGGTGCAAACTCTAGCAAATATTTTGAAACTCTAAATTAACCAAATCACCTCAGTATCTCCAAATTGTCCTGCGTCTTTGCGTCGAGCAACTGCCGATGTAGCATAATTCATGAGACGATTCCCCAATACGTCATACTTGGCTTGCGCGAATGATAACGGGAATTGAGTGACAAGAGCAGAAAGCTGCGGTCATTCAACCCCGATATCGAAACGCTCCGGAGTTCAATTTTGCTTTCTGGGCAATTCTGGATTCTCGGCAGCATATGAAACTCGGTTGGCGGGCTTGGGGACTGGAAATGATTGCAAAGTGGAAAACGCAACATCTAGGTAGAATAACGTTCTTATGCGCCATACTGGCAACCTTCGTTTGTCTTGCATATGTCAGTCTTCCAAATCTTGCGACTGCAGACATAAGCGATCCGAGGTTCCTGCCGGAACTTGCGACCGACTCCATCGTCTGGATCCTGTTCTGCACTGTCCTGGTCTTGATGATGCAGGCTGGTTTTCTTTTGCTGGAGGCAGGCGCCGTCCGATCCAAGAACACCATCAACGTGGCACAAAAAAACGCAGCGGACTTTGTTGTCTGCTCGGCAGTCTTCTTTCTTTTCGGCTATCAACTCGCCTTCGGATCTGGCCAGACACCTTATTTCGGTTTCGGTGGTGTAGAGCCGCTGGCAAACAATGCGAGCGTTCTGGTGCTGCTGATTTTTCAATTCGGTTTCTGTGCCACCACGGCCACCATCGTTTCGGGTGCCGTTGCCGAGAGGATGTCCTTTGCCGGTTACCTCTTCATCACTGCCATCATCGCCGGGCTGATTTACCCGATCTTTGCCCATCTTGTCTGGGGAAATTCGTTGATCCCGGCAAATCCGGCCTATCTTGCCGATATTGGTTTCATCGATTTTGCCGGCTCTACCGTCGTCCATACCACGGCCGCCTGGGTTGCGCTCGCCGCCATTATCATGATCGGCCCTCGGATTGGCCGGTTCAGAAAGGATGGCACCGCCAGAAGCATTCACGGTTCATCCGCCGTCCTGTCGCTGGCAGGCACGATCATCCTTTTCATCGGCTGGCTGGGATTTAACGCCGGCGCAGTCAAACCGGAAGCTCCGCTCCTTCCGTTGGTCATCGCCAACACGATCCTGGCTGCTTCCTTTGGTGCAGTTGCCGGCATGATAATTGGCTATGCTCGCGATGATGGTCACTTCATTCCACACGCGACGATAAACGGTCTGCTGGGCGGTCTGGTGGCCATCACTGCCGGCTGCACAGTTGTTACCATGTTCGGCGCCGTGATTATCGGCCTGTCCGGTGGCACGGTCGCCCTGCTCGGTTCCATGTTCATCTCCAATCGCCTGAAACTCGACGATCCGCTCGACGTGGTGGCGGTGCACGGATTTGCTGGGGTCGTGGGAACCTTGCTGATCGCGGCAGTTGGTGACCCGCAATTCCTGATTGATGGCTCCAGGCTGGAGCAGTTCAAGATCCAGCTTCAGGGCTCGGCAATAAATTTCGTTTTCGTGTTCTGCTCGTCTTTGGCGCTCCTAAAGCTAGCCTCCAATTTCATCACCTTCCGTGTCGCATCGGAGGATGAGATCAACGGCCTGAACGGTTCCGAACACGGCGTCACCCTTGGTGTTGATCAGCTGCGGGCCGCCATCAATCGTGGTCTCCAGGGCGACGGCAAAGACGATCTCCGGCTTCAGGATTTTCGTCTGGATGTCCATGAGGGCGAGGAAAATGCAGAAGTTGCAGTCGCCTTCAACACCGTGCTCGATCACCACGCAAATACCATCACGCAGCTGGATGATCTCAAGACCAAAGCCGAGGATGCTGCCCGCGCAAAATCCGAATTCCTGGCCAATATGAGCCATGAAATCCGCACGCCGATGAATGGCGTCATGGGCATGGCGGAACTGCTCAACAACACACCACTCGATGCCAAGCAGAAGACATTTACCGACATTATCATCAAATCCGGTTCTGCCCTTCTGACAATTCTCAATGACATTCTCGACTTCTCGAAAATCGAGGCCGGCAAGATGGAGCTTGATCCCGCTCCTTTCAAGCTGGCGGAAACGGTGGAGGATGTAGCAACACTCGTCTCGGCAGCAGCGAGCAAGAAGGACCTCGAACTGATCGTCCGGATTTCTCCCTCGCTGCCGACCCACTATAATGGAGATGCAGGCCGCATTCGTCAGATTCTGACGAACCTCGTCGGCAATGCGGTCAAGTTCACCGAAACCGGACACGTATACATCAACGTCACGAGGCCAGATGGATCTGGCAGCGTTGCAGAAGATGCCGGTTTGAAATTTCAGGTCATCGATACCGGCGTTGGTATCCCTGAAGAAAAACTGGCTAACGTGTTCGAGAAGTTTTCCCAGGTCGACAACTCGGCCAGCCGGAAACATGACGGCACCGGCCTTGGCCTTTCCATTTCCGCAGCCCTCGTCACCATGATGAATGGCAAGATTGATGTCGAAAGCAAGGTCGGCGAAGGTTCAACCTTCTGGTTTGAAATCGAATGCCCGTCGGTCGAACACCATGACACGCCGGTTCTTGAAAACCGGGATTTTCATGGCGCCAAGATCCTGGTCGTCGACGACAATCCAGTAAATCGGCAGATCTTGATCGAACAACTGTCCAATTGGCGGTTTGAATGCGTCGCGGCCAATAACGGTTCGGAGGGCCTGCAATTCCTGAAAGCCGCACAAGCACAACGCATGCAGATCGATTGCCTCATACTCGACTATCACATGCCCGACATGACAGGCGGCGAGGTCGTCAGGATCATGAAGAACGATCCGGAACTGAAGTCCGTACCGATCATTATGCTCAGTTCGGTTGACTTGACCGAAGACGATGAATCCTTCTCATCCCTTGGCGTTCAGGCCCAGCTTTCCAAACCGGCGAGGTCGCAACTACTGCTCGACACAATCTGCACCACACTATCCAGGAGCGATATGCAGAAATGGGCCGAACTGAAAAAGGTCAGAAAATCGGCTTGAAGCATATTCAGCATTCCGTCCACTCGATGTCCAAAGGCTCGAGCGCCGACAAATATTCATCCAGTGTGATAAGCCCCATGCAGGGCACGGCACCTGTTTGATGGAGTTCTTCATCGGCCAATTTATTCACCAACAGGATCGACGGCATGCACGGGATATACGGCCCGTCGCCGGAACGGGCGATAATCTCGAACGTAATCTCTTTTTGATGACCATCCTGATTTTGACCTTTCATGCACATATGAAATGCGCTGGTTGAACTGCCAAGAAAGTCAAACAGATTGGAAAGCCTGAGCATGAATGCGGCATGCTTGTCCAAGTGGCGGACAATGCCGGCACGTACCAGCCAAGACAACAGCCAAAGCGTGAAATGAACAAATGGGAGTTCCAGACCGGCATAGAAACGAAGCGTACGAAGATCCTGATACCGATTCGGAAACAGCGATAGGTCCGGTACATCACAATTACCGAGAAGGCGCCTACCAATTTCCCTGTATTTCCTGAAGTGAATATCCTGCCAGCCAAAGACAGTTCTCATTTCACCGTCAATCAGCGTCTGGAACGGCTTTCCTGTGTACCCCAATATTGCAGCGGTGGTAGCCAATCCGCGTCCGGTTCGTTGCGCAGTTGTAATTCCGTAATCAACTTCTTCCAGCGCTCCGAATATCGGCAAATAGGCATCCAGCAATGCGGATGTCAGACAGGGCACCGAACTCGCGCCGCTGACGACAAGCACGCCCCTCTCGCTCGCCTGTTTGTCCAGCGCTCCAATACCGGTCACGAAATCACGGCCATCGGCCAGATCGATATAGTGACAACCAAAATCAATGCAGGCCCGCGCGACACTATAATCCTGCGATTGAAACGGTCCTGAGGTATGAATGACAATGTCGGGCCTTGTGGTTTGAAGCGCAACAGCCAGATCATTGTTGATGTCGAAAGCAATACATTCGGCACCAATTTCCGCGGCGAATGCTTCTGCTTTTTCTCGTGAACGACCGGCTACAATCACCTGCAAATCCGGAACGGCAGCAAGATTTCTGGAGATGAAACTGCCGAAATTCCCATACCCGCCAATGACTATAATCCGTTTGGTCAAACTATCCTGAACCGCCCCTTATACTCATAGATCTTGCCCCATAAGGGGTGGGTGATATGGGTCATCATCTCGAAATTGTCTTCGTCGATTGCTCTTTCTTCTGCATAGCCCGATCCAAATATCCAGGTCATCGGCACAGGAACCAGGAAACCGAAGATCTTGATGGCATAACCCCGATGATTGAGGACAACCTTCTCGCCATCCCAGCTATAATGCAGTCTCCAGCCGAAGCCGAACCGCATGATTTCGACAACTTCATTCCCTTTGACTTGCACCATTCTGGAATGAAATCGATAGGGTTTGACCTCCGAGAAATGGAACGTCCGATCAAAGTGAAAGGACCTGGAGGTTTCCTCACTGCGGAAAACAACCGTCACAGGAACGGAGTTTTCGTTGAAAGCCGGAATTTGCCCCAGGAGTTTCATTACTGGTGCGAGAGATTTCAGGGGCTGGTTGCAGACCACATCTAGATGGCCTTCACACCTTGTCTCGTCTTTCGTGAATGGACGATTGGCATAGTGTTCTTTCATCACCGGCGGCAAATCACGCCACGAGGACCCGAAAATCGACTTGAAGATCGGCTCGCTCATGAGGGTTTGAACACCATGAGAAAGAAGACAGCAACAAGCCCTATAAATGCCGGCCAGCCCAACATGAACCAAATCCTGAACAGTGCCTGATAAGACTCCGGAAGCGACGTTCCGTTTTCAGCGCTAACCGCAACCATATTCCTCAGTCGAATTTGTATCCAGACCACCGGCAGCCAGCAAAGTGCCGCAACTATAAAAATGATATACGTCAGGACGAGCCAGAGCTCGCCCCATCCATAACCACCCTGCCACACCAGCCAGATACCGGTCACAGGCTGCAAGACAGCTGCAGGCGCAGTAAACAGATAGTCTGCGAAAACCGTGTTTCGGGCAGCAAAGAGTTTTTCACCAATGTCATCGGCAAAGTAGGATCGATACATGAAAAACGCGATACCGATTCCGGTACCAAACAAGATCGTCGAACTGATAATATGAATGGCTTTTACAATGAGGTAGTAATCCATGCTTCAAATATGCGTCGCCTTTCGGCATTCAACAAGCTGATAGGTTTTGTCCTTGTTTCACGAATAACAAATTTGGTTTTTCATAAATGCTTGTAGCGATTCTGGAAATGTTCTACATCGCTCAATATTTCCTGAATAAGACACTCATAAAATACACTAAGAAAATCACGCAGCTATGAAATCAAAAAATGTGCTGGTCGAAACTATATACTTAATTGATACGTTTGCTCCTGTAGAAGTTATCTGGAAGCATCTGTTTTCTCGTAGAAAATTGCGAAAGAGCACCAATCCACACCGTCATAAGAAAGAAGAGTTTCGACACTTTGCACAGGGCGGAGATTTCCGGAATGACTGGTTCAGTTCCAAAATCCGGTACTGGAGCTACCTGTTCGATCATTACAATCTACATGGCATGGACGAAGTGAATATTCTCGAGATTGGCAGCTGGGAAGGCATGTCTGCACTGTTTTTCCTGACCGAACTGCCTAACGCTCGTCTGACATGCGTTGACACCTGGGAGGGGTCCGAGGAACACAAGGACGGAAAGAAACCGCATCTACAGAAAACCGGTAAAGAAGAAAAAAGGTTCGACAAGAACATCGCCGCGCACAAGGACCGAGTTACAAAACTGAAGTGCAGTTCACTTGCGTTCTTTGCCGAAGATACACCGAAACCCTCCTTTGACCTCATCCATGTGGACGGTTCACACAAGGCTGATGATGTAATGTCTGACGCGCTGAACTCTTTCGCGCGGCTCAAGCCTGGTGGATTCATGATTTTTGATGATTACCTCTGGCGCCATTTTTCCCGGTCATTGGACAATCCCGCCGCTGCCATAAACTGCTTCCTGAAACTAAAAAAGGATCAGTTGCAAATCCTCATTGTGAGCAGAGGCCAGCTCATCATTCGCAAGACCGCCGACACTTAGATCATGCCGGTCCGGCCAGGTGCAACGAGCGCTTCGTTGTGCCTGTCGTTGAATTCGCCGGATTGAACAAATATGGAGATTGGTGCGGACACCGGGACTCGAACCCGGACAGCCTAGGGCCGAGGGATTTTAAGTCCCTTGCGTCTACCAGTTCCGCCATGTCCGCTCGCGCTCCTGACTAACGGTAAGGCGGGACCGGTTCAAGCGTTGATTGTCTAAGCGGACAATATTTCCTGATGAAATTGCCCCTTCTGCCCCGGATCTGCGGCTGATTATACAATGCAATATTGCCCGGTGCGCCCGTCCGCGCTATTTCGGTTGCCGGAAGCAACAGGACAAATCATGACATCAGACATCGTAACCGCTGCCATGCTGGCAATAGGAGATGAACTTCTTTCCGGCAGAACCAAGGACCGCAACATCGCCTATCTGGCAGACCTGCTCACCGTTGCCGGCATCGAGCTCAAGGAGGTCCGCATTGTTGGTGACGAGCAGGCAGATATCGTCGATGCCCTCAATGCGCTTCGGGCACGCTATGATTATGTCTTTACCTCCGGCGGCATCGGCCCGACCCATGATGACATCACCGCTGACGCCGTGGCGGCAGCCTTTGAGGTTTCCATCGATCACGACCCGCGCGCCATGAAACTGCTCTCGGATAACTACGCCAGCCGCGACATTGAATTCACCGAAGCCAGAAAACGCATGGCCCGCATTCCCGATGGCGCCGACCTGATCGACAATCCTGTTTCGGTCGCACCCGGTTTCCGTCTCGACAATGTCCATGTGATGGCAGGTGTCCCATCGATCTTCCAGGCCATGCTGGATTCTGTGCTTCCAACCCTGAGAACGGGCACGAAGATATTGGCGTTATCTGTCGATTCCCCGTTCCCAGAAGGTACAATTGGGGCGCCATTGGGCGTCATACAGAAAGCCCATCCTGAAACCGCGATTGGCTCCTATCCGAGGTTCGATGGCAAAACCTATTCGACACAGATCGTTGTCAGGTCGAAAGATCAGCACAAGGCACAGACAGCCCTCGACGCCGTCCATGCAATGCTGGACGAACTTTCCAATGGCTGATCTACCCCACGGGTAACAGGTTCTTTTTGCGCTAACGCTTTCGGAACGGATTTTCGGGTTTGTCGTCTTCCGGCTCTTCCTCGCCATAGGGATGGTTTTTTTCGATCCAGGCGAGATCAAAATGCAGCCGGACGGCTATTGCGGCAAATACATAGACATAAAACCATTTGGTGCCGAGCCACTGATATATCTCAACGCCCACACCAATTACCGCAAAGACCAACATTATCCGAAACGCGAAGGCGGCGAAGCCTCCTGCCAGGCCGTGCAGATGCCAAAATTTGTTACGCTTTGGCTCCATTAGACCAAAGTAGTACTAATCGCCGGTGTTGGCAATTAACAGTTCATTGATCTGGTCACTTGCCGATTAGCGGACACAAGCGGGGATATATTGCGCGTCGGGCTTGCCTGCCGTTCTTCACCGCGATATCTCAACCCGAGCAGCGACATCGGTCAACGGAACATCGCCAAGAGGACAGGACAATGCCCCCACCATCCAATAAAGCTTTCCCTGTTTCATGGGACCAGTTTCACCGGGACAGCAAGGCACTGGCCTGGCGCCTTGCAGGCTTTGCCGATGCAAATGGTGGCTGGAAGGCTGTCGTCTCGATTACCCGAGGCGGGCTTGTACCTGCAGCAATCATCGCACGCGAGCTTGGTATCCGTAAGATCGAGACGGTCTGCATTGCCTCCTATCATGAATATAAGGAGCAAGGCGATCTGGTAGTCCTCAAAACCATCTCCAAGGATTTGGTTGACGAAACCGACGGCGGAGAAGGCATCCTCGTCATTGATGATCTGACTGACACCGGAAAAACCGCAAAGAAAGTTCGCGAACTCCTGCCCAAGGCGCATATTGCCACTGTCTATGCCAAGCCCAAGGGCGTTCCCATGGCGGATACCTTCGTCACAGAAGTCAGCCAGGACACCTGGATCTATTTCCCATGGGATATGGAAATGTCCTATGTCGAACCAATTTCCGGCCAGCCGGACGGATAGCTCATCCCGGGCATTAACCGTAGCTGACTGATCAGCCTGGCAGGCCCCTGCCCGGTCACAAAATTGTCGCTATTCTCCACGCACTATCAGCGTGTCTCGCCGGTTGTATTTTGCCGGCGAAGACAAGTCGACCCAGCCATATCAAAGCCAGGCAAACCCCGGATCGCCCGGGCTTTACCAATTACTCCAAGGAGCAATTCACATGGGATTAGGACTACAAATCAAACATTTAGCCTTAATTGTGGGAATCGGAGCCGGACTGGCGCTGACACCGAAAATCGCGACAGCCCAGGATGCGATTCAGGCGCCTGGTTCCAAACAAATCGGCACGCCCAGCACTGAACAGGCAGGCATTGTACCTTCGCTTTTCGTGCTTAATGCTCAAAACGCAACGCTGGCCGGCGACACGCTTACGCTGAATGGCGTGCCGCCGAGCCTGATCATCTTTGCCGACCGGCCGGTCAGGGCGGCAGGCCATGAACTCACCGAACATTTCGTCGCTGATTGGGGCGAAGGCGAAGACAGCTTTGCCAGTAATCCGCCAAACGCCACCGTATCAGTTTTCGACAAGGCAGGTTCAACCGTCAAGGATGTCGTCGTTGTTCTGAAGTCGCCTCAACTCAATGGCGACACGCTGACATTTAACGTCGACGTCATCGATGGCGATCTTGAAAATGCCGACGGACCAGCTTCGGTGTTCATCGACATAATTGGAATGCCGTTAACGCCCTACTCCTACGCTGGGGCAGCTCGTCGCGCCATGCGCCGCGGAGCGTTTTATGCGGGCGCTGCCGCTGGAGCAGCAGCAGCCTACCGGCATCCCTACATGAATCCCTACTATCATCCCTATTATCGTCCATATTACCGGCGCCCGTGTGGACGGTATCCTTATCCACCTTGCCCGCTTTACTAATATGAAATTCGCATCGCCGGCTACTACGCCGGCGATGCCGCTTATTGTTCAGGCTTCTCCTGCAAAGCCTCCACGACACATTGCTGAAAAAACGTCAGCGGCGCCTCCCCGCCCGCGCCATGGGCAAGCGCTGAAATACTGTAACTTGGCGATTGCAGCGAACGCTGCATTTTCTCGCAGATCCAGATGTCCTCCGTCTGGAAGTCTCCGGTTTCCAATGGCGGCATCGTCCAGTTGGATGACTTTATGATCCCGCTTTCCTTGTCATAGCCCGGAATGTCCTCGACCTTTTCCCGGTAGGATAACCAGCCCTTTGGCGACCAGCTGCGTGCCCGCATCAAGGTTGTGTTTGCATCAACAGGTTCGAGGCTGGAGATCGTTATCGACCATGGGCTGGGCGTAACGATCGTGCAGGGGAACAACATATAGACCCCGCCATAACCCGGTTCTTCTGCCCCCTTGATCTTGGTGGTCCAGGAAGAATCGGCTTGGCGCTCGACATATTCCGGTACGCGATTCTTGTGTCCGTCTCTTTCTGTTGAATACCAGATCATGTGCCGTCCGGTTGCTTCCCAGACATTCTTGTCTGCCAGTGGGCCGCCAAGCGTGTTCTTGTGGAGATAGGCAAGGTGGTACCCATCGATGGCGTTCTCGAACAGAACTTTCCAGTTGCATTTGATTTCGTAGACGACATCGCCGTCAAATTCCTGCAGGTCCGGCGAGTTCACGTCATGCGGCCAGCCAAGCTCGGGCAGGTTCGCCAGCCAGGCCTCAAAGCTCTCCTTTGATTTCGCCTGCGGATTGACGAATACAAGCCCGTTATAGATACCGATCGCCGCTTCCCTTAGCTGTATCGATTTCTTGTCGAGATCCGGAAAGCACTCAGCCTGTTTGGGCACACCCCGCAATTGACCATCAAGATTGTAAGTCCAGAAGTGATAGGGACAGATGATACTCTTGCCGGCATTGCCGGACCCTTCGAGCAATTCGGTTCCACGATGCCGGCAGAGATTGTGGAAACCCCGTAAGTCGCCATCCCGATCCTTGAGCACCACAAGCGGATAGTTCCCGCCCCTCACAGTCCGGTAATCGCCCACCTCAGCAAAATCCGAAACGACACCGGCGAAGTACCAACTGTTTGCAAACAGGCTCGATCGCTCCTGCTCCAGCCAGTCCTGCGAAATATAGGCCTCGCGCGGCAGTTTTTGCTCCGGCGTGTCGGACGATGATAAGGCAATTGGCATGACTGGCACTCCGGTTTCACCGCATTTTCGGTGCATCTGATTCTTCGTTTATTCCAATTATTTTGACCAACGACAATCGAATCATGTGCTGATGCAGCACCAGACAGTTTGAATCGGCGAATTGGCCTATTCGATTCGAGAATCAGATCCAGGCGGGTCTCATGGCCCCTGCTCAACATCTTGCGCCTGTTTCGACCTTGCAGTCAGCACCGAAACCGGCTGATTTCAGCGCCCGACAGGGCGTTATTGCGTCGTCCTATCCACAGTTGTCGATTCGAATCAATTCGATTTTCAAGTGTTGTTAAAAATCAACTCATTCATTTGCAGGAAATTGTCGCAATTACCGCTCAAATCCTTGATTCAAAAGCGTAATTGACCGGAATATTTTTTCCACGATATTCACAAGTGACACACAATATCTGGTATCTGCAATTTTCTTTGTGACAAGACCTTGACGAAAAAAACCGAGTCACCGTACCGTCTGCATGTTCATTACGTTGCGTTACATGAACCGGTCACGACATCGCTGGGGACTTTTCGTTAGTTATAGATGTTGCGGCTGAAGGTGGCAGTTTTTCACCGAACAATTGGATTCTGGCTCGGGGAATGACTCAGGAATTTGCTGTTCCTTGAGAGCTGGAAAGTTTTGTCTTTTTTTGGGTTGGGAGTAGCAATTCAAACCTGTTAGTAACCGCGTGTTAACACTATATTTAGTGTTTGCAACGATGTTGATAACAAGATATGGATTGCTTCATCATGACGACCGGATTAATTTTGATCCTCGTAATGATGCAAAAACAAAAAATGTACGAGGCGAAGGCAGGGTTTGAGTATGGACCCAGGGCCGGCTTGGACACTAGGCCGGTAGACGGCGGACTTTGCCCGAATTTAGGCCCTTTACGGGGTCACATTGTTGACGGGCCGGATTCGGGCGGCACACATGAGAGGGACGACAAAAGATGCAAATAGAGCGGCGCTATACCAAAGAAGGTCAGTCTGCTTACGAAGGCGTGGCATTTCGCAACGCCACCAGTGAAATACGCAATCCCAACGGTTCGGTGGTCTTCCGTCTGGAAGACATCAAGGTTCCCGAAGCATTCAGCCAGGTCGCGGCGGATATTCTCGCCCAGAAATACTTCCGCAAGGCGGGCGTACCGGCACGGCTGAAAAAAATCGAGGAAAATTCTGTTCCTTCCTGGCTCTGGCGTTCGGAGGCTGATACCGAAGCACTCGCCAAATTGCCGGAAGAAGAGCGCTATGGTTCGGAAATGGACGGTCGTCAGGTATTCGACCGCCTTGCCGGCACCTGGACCTATTGGGGCTGGAAAGGCGGCTATTTCGACCGCGAGGAAGATGCCCGCGCCTTTTTCGACGAACTCTGCTACATGCTGGCCACGCAGAAAGTGGCACCCAATTCACCGCAATGGTTCAACACCGGCCTGCATTGGGCCTATGGCATAGATGGCCCGGCACAGGGTCACCATTATGTCGATCCGTTCAGCGGCAAGATGACAAAGTCGAAAACCGCTTACGAACATCCCCAGCCCCATGCCTGTTTCATCCAGTCGGTTCAGGACGATCTGGTCAATGAAAACGGCATCATGGATCTGTGGGTACGTGAGGCCCGCCTGTTCAAATATGGTTCGGGCACCGGTTCCAACTTCTCCATGCTTCGTGGTGAAGGTGAAAGCCTGTCAGGCGGCGGCAAGTCCTCCGGCCTGATGAGCTTCCTCAAGATTGGCGACCGCGCCGCTGGTGCGATCAAGTCCGGTGGAACCACAAGACGCGCCGCCAAGATGGTGGTTGTCGACATCGACCATCCCGATATCGAGCAATATATAGACTGGAAGGTACGCGAGGAGCAGAAGGTCGCGGCAATTGTGACCGGTTCGAAAATCGTCTCCAAGCATATGAAGGCGATCATGAAGGCCTGCATCAATTGCGAAGGCGACAATGATGACTGCTTCGACCCGAAACGCAATCCGGCGCTGAAGCGCGAAGTCCGCGCCGCCAAGAAGGCGGCCGTTCCGGAGAATTACATCAAGCGCGTCATCCAGCTTGCGCGCCAGGGCTATACCGATATCGAGTTCCCGGTCTACGACACCGACTGGGATTCGGAAGCCTATCTGACCGTTTCCGGCCAGAACTCCAACAATTCGGTCTCCATCCGCGACGATTTCCTGCGCTCTGTGGAAGACGGCGGTGATTTCGACCTGATCCGCCGCACCGACGGCAAGCTCCACAAGACCATCAACGCCACCGAATTGTGGGACAAGATCGGCAATGCGGCCTGGGCCTCGGCTGATCCCGGCCTGCACTTCAACACCACCATGAATGACTGGCACACCTGCAAGGCGGCCGGACCGATCCGCGCCTCCAATCCGTGCTCGGAATACATGTTCCTGGACGACACCGCCTGTAACCTGGCTTCGCTCAACCTGTTGCAGTTCCGCAATGGCGAAAAGGCCAGCGATGAGGACCAGCTGGCATTCGATGTCGACAGCTTCGAACATGCCTGCCGGCTGTGGATGATCGTGCTCGAAATCTCCGTCATGATGGCGCAGTTCCCGTCCAGGCAGATTGCCAAGCTCTCCTATGAATACCGCACGACTGGTCTCGGCTTTGCCAATATTGGCGGCCTGCTGATGACCTCCGGTATTGCCTATGATTCGGAAGAAGGTCGCGCCATCTGCGGCGCGATCACCGCAATCATGACCGGCATCTGCTATGCCACCTCGGCGCAGATGGCGGGCGAACTCGGCACCTTCCCCAATTACGAGCCGAACCGCGACCACATGCTGCGCGTCATGCGCAACCATCGCCGCGCCGCCCATGGCGAGGCCGACGGTTACGAGGCGCTGAGCACCAATCCGGTACCGCTCGACCATGACAACTGCCCCGATCCGGCCCTGGTCGAACATGCCAAGGCCGCCTGGGACAACGCCGTCGCGCTGGGCGAAGAACACGGCTACCGCAATGCCCAGTCGACCGTGATCGCCCCGACCGGCACGATCGGCCTGGTCATGGATTGCGACACTACCGGCATTGAACCCGATTTCGCCCTGGTGAAATTCAAGAAGCTCGCCGGTGGCGGCTACTTCAAGATCATCAACCGCGCAGTTCCCGAAGCCCTGCGTACGCTGGGCTATACCGAAGCAGAGATCGGCGAGATCGAGGCCTATGCCGTCGGCCATGGCAATCTCAACCAGGCGCCTGCGATCAATCCCGGTTCGCTGAAGGCCAAGGGCCTGAGCGACGAAACCATCGAGAAGATCAACGCCGCGCTGAAATCGGCCTTCGACATCAAGTTCGTCTTCAACCGCTGGACGGTCGGCGATGACGTGCTGACCGAGCTCGGCGTCGAGCCCGAACAGCTGGAAGATCCCGAATTCGATCTGCTCGCCTTCATCGGCTTCTCGAAGAAGGACATCGAGGCCGCCAATATCCACATTTGCGGTGCGATGACGCTGGAAGGCGCCCCCCACATGAAAGAGGAGCACCTGCCCGTCTTCGATTGCGCCAATCTGTGCGGCAAGATCGGCAAGCGCGTCCTTTCGGTCGAAAGCCACATCCGCATGATGGCGGCTGCCCAGCCCTTCATCTCCGGCGCGATCTCCAAGACGATCAACATGCCCAACGAGGCAAGCGTCGAGGATTGCAAATCCGCCTACATGCTTTCCTGGAAACTGGCGCTGAAGGCCAATGCGCTCTATCGCGACGGCTCGAAACTTTCCCAGCCGCTCAACGCCTCCCTCATCGAGGATGATGAAAACGAGGATGCGGTCGAGGAAGTCGCCGAAGCACCAAAGGCTGCCGCGGCCGCCGTGGTCACCGAGAAAATCGTCGAGCGCATCATCGAAAAGGCGGTGCGCGAGCGCGAGAAAATGCCCGACCGGCGCAAGGGTTACACCCAGAAAGCCAATGTCGGCGGCCACAAGGTCTATCTGCGCACTGGTGAATATGATGATGGTCGCCTTGGCGAGATCTTCATCGACATGCACAAGGAAGGTGCCGCCTTCCGCGCCATGATGAACAATTTCGCCATCTCCATCTCGCTCGGCCTGCAATATGGCGTGCCGCTGGAGGAATATGTCGAGGCCTTCATCTTCACCAAGTTCGAGCCGGCCGGTATGGTCATGGGCAATGACGCGATCAAGAACGCCACTTCCATTCTCGATTACGTCTTCCGCGAACTGGCCGTCTCCTATCTTGACCGGCATGATCTGGCCCATATCGATACCTCGAACTTCTCCAATACCGCGCTTGGCAAGGGCATTGAGGAAGGCCGTTCGGGACCGATATCCAAGGGCCTGACCCGCGGCCATGATCCTTCCTCGGTGGTTAAACTCAACAAGCCGACCGGCGAACCCAAGGGCGAGGCAAAGCCCTCGGCGAGCCCGGTCAAGCCTGTTGTTACTGCCTCCAAAACCGGCGGCCCGGTGGCGGCAAGTGTTGCCAAGCTCTCGCTGGAACTGAACGAGGAACCCTCGGCCTTCAAACGCGACTATGAAGCCGAAGCCACGCCTGCAACCGAACAGACCGTCGGCGAGACCGAAGAGGAAAAGGCACCGTCCGCCTCACAGCAACGGGCACTGGCCGTCGCCCAAGGCTATACGGGCAACTCGTGCACCGAATGCGGCAACTTCACCATGGTCCGCAACGGCACCTGCGAGAAGTGTGACACCTGCGGGGCGACCAGCGGGTGTAGTTGAGGAGAAAAATCATGGAAAGAAATCTCCCGCGAAAAATTGAATCGGTAGCAGCACGGGTCCGTGAGACTCTGGGGATTGAAAACGTAAAGGCACCTTGCTTAGCCACGCTGCTGGAAGACGGAAAATTGGCAAGTATATTTCCTGAATTCCAGTTCGAACGAGTAATTGGAGACTCTTGGTCCGAGGGCATAGAGGCAGAAGCGGATATCGATAACTGCACTCTCAGAATTTCTGAGAAGACTTGGCAAGAACTGAAGAACGGTAATCCCCGAGCTAGATTTACGATTGCTCATGAAATAGGTCATTTTGCGCTTGCCCACAGAGGAATCAGGCAGAGAAATCTAGATGCGAACAATCTCACGGCTCAGAGAAAACAGTGGGAAAAGGAAGCAAACCAGTTTGCGGCATTTTTCCTCGCACCGACGAATCTTGCGGATGATTGCGATAGTCCAAGCGACATAGCGAACGAATTTCGATTGAGCAACCAAGCTTCAGAAGCTCGTTTCAAAGAGCTCGAATCAGATAGACGCAGGAAGCGAGGTATAAAGCGTCCGCTTCCAGATGTAGTAATTGACTTCATGCGCGAGCAGGAACTCCGTGGATCCCATAAATTTAGTTCGATTGAAGACAAGGACCGTGATTGGTAGCATTGCCATATGTCAGGCAGCTCCTAACGTAAGAGCCGATTTCGCTTTTATTCCCCACGCGTCCGTACATCGTACTAAGAACCAATAGGCTACAGAGCTGAGCGACTGGCAACGATTCTGCGAGAAGTGCGATACGTGCTGAGCAACAAACGGGCTTAGTCGGAAACTGAATTCAAAGTGGACCTTTGAATTGGAAAGGGTGCCGAAAGGCGCCCTTAAACTGCTTCATAATAAAGTCTGTCGGTTTACATCTTGATTGGGATCTTTCAAAAAATAATGAGCTTTAGAAATGACAAGCACAAAAGAAAATTCAAATGAAATTGTCGACCTAAAAAAAGAGAAAGTCCTTCAGCCAAATGCAGCTGTTAGGATTCCTCAGTATCGACGTGATTTGTTCCCCTCAAACATTGTCCTATCAGCAAAAGACCTGAGCGACTTTTGCGAGTTGCTGAATGAAGCAAACGAACGGGCTAAGGATATAGAATTTAACAATCTCGATCTCACTCAATTCGAAAGCGAAACTGAAGCAAAAGATCGAATAAACGAATTCATACCGCTTGAGTACGAATACAATGCAAAAAATGGTGACTCTGTGAAGGGCTTAGGTATTCCCAAAACTGACGAGAGGTTGTTTCCAGACGAGTTAGATTCATTTTTCATATCAAATGCAACGTACACCTCGAGAGCCATTAACACTCGCCCACTAAATACGGTCGAAGTCTTTTTTGATTTTAAGAAACCGTCTCTGAAAATCGATCTTCAGACTATGCCATCAAACCCGACAGAAAATCGAAGTGTCATCAATATAAGCGGTCGAGATGAAAATTGGGTCATTTCAACTGCAGAGAAAATCCGTCAATTTTTTAGCAGAAGGAAAGTATTTCGACCAGCAATACACAGTTCAGGTACTTTTGATTATTTTGTTTACCTTGCGTTTATTCCTGCTGGAATTTGGTTACTATACGCAAAAGGAACGCCATTCAATGAGTGGATTGAAGATAAACCGATATTTTTGAATGTTATTGTAGGAATATATCTCTTATTACTCTCATTGTTATTTGCAAGATTTGTGTTTCAGTATTTTAGATGGCTCTTTCCTCCAGTTGAATATTATAAAAACAGCCGGGTAGGTGCTTACATTCACAGAGCCGTAGCAGGTTTTCTAGCCTCTGGTTTGTTGCTGAGTGCGACATATGATGCAGTCAAAAGTATGCTGATTTCGATATTTTCTTAGATTGAAACTCCTTCAATGACCATGCAATCCGGGGTCCGTTATACCCATCGGCTGGCATGGGGATTGAGTAATCCCCCCTCTTGCCACTCTAATGGCTTAGCCTTCGGCTAAACCAAAGATGCGGCATTCTCCCCCTCAACGGGGGGAGATTGGGTTCAGCGTTCGCCGCCCCCTTCCCTTCTCATCCCATACCACTTATAAGTGCAATTGGATTCGGCACCTAGCCGCATCCGGGGCTTTAGAAACCCCTCACTAGGCGGTTGGCATCAACCGTAAGATGCCTCCTCGATTATAATGGTCGGGGAGGCTGTGACGTATGTCCAGGACGCTTCGTCTAAAGGTCATAGCGGTCGTCCTAGTGCGGCTTTCTAACTCCCCGGCTGCCGGTCGAACACCGGTGGCCGTTTTTGTTTTTGGAATGCCTGCTTTGTCTGTGAGGGCGAATGCGGGCAGGTCCATCTCCCCCCTTGAGGGGGAGAATGTTTTGTCTTGGGTTTGGGGGCGCGCAGCGGTTCCAAGCCCTAGCAAAACAAGAGGGGGGAACCATGATGCCCGAACACAATCCCCCCTCTTGCGATTTCTAGCACTTGGCTAACGCCAAGACACTGAAATCGCTTTCTCCCCCTCAACGGGGGGAGATGGGCCACGAAATCGACCGGCTTGTCCGGTCGCGAGCGAAGAGCGAGCCGGCGCTTATGCGCCGCGCCCGTGCAGCGGTGGCGAAGCCACTCGCGTGAACGCGAAATTGGGGAGAACCATGCAACCACTTGCCGAAATCTACATTCACTCGCCGATCTGACTGAAGACGCTGATGGTGGTGTTGCCGTTCGTCACCGCGCTGGCGGCGTTGAAGATCGTGCTGGCCTACCGGCTGGCGAAGGGGCAGGAAATGCAGCTGCCGCCGGTCAATTACAAGGAAGAGGACGAACCGCTCACCTTCCGCTCGCCGGAAGTGGCAAGGCGGCTGGAGGACCTGGCGACGATGTATCGGTATAGGCGAGAGGGGGAGTGAGGCACGTCTACTCCCTCCCCCTTGTGGGGAGGGTCGCCCAGCGAGGCCGAAGGCCGCAAGCGCGGGCGGGGTGGGGGTAAAGAGATTGAGCAGCAAACACCGTACCGGAAATTGACTTTCATACCCCCACCCCCAACCCCTCCCCACAGGTGGGAGGGGAGCCACGCCGCATCTGGCGCACCCCCCCAAAAGAAAATCTATCCCCACCCTCAAACCTTCCCCTTATCCTGCCCTCACTGTTGTCTGACACAAACGCCGGTTTGGTATCGCCGTCATTTCGGAGGACACCAGCAGCGGAGCGGCCGTGGCCATGACCGAAGGGGGATGTGGGCGGCTTACGGAATTGTCCTGGATTTGGTTCGAGACGCGTGACTGCTTGTTGGCGTTGGCGGTCGGTTCAAGGGCTTTCCAAGAGGGACCGTCCGGACAGTGTGCTGAATAGCCGGGCCGTCACATCAAATCTTCGCGCAGGGCGGTGCGGGCACGCACACAGCCCAAAGACATAAGGCGTCATCGCCCTGCAGTTTGTGTAACTCCAACTTCCACTCACGGCTGAACAAGTCGGGAGGTGGTTGCGTGTGGCCATCTCCCCCCTTGAGGGGGAGATGGGTTTCGGCGCAAACCACCGCCTCAAACAACAACCGTGTAGATATTCGCCTCGATCTCCACGCCGTCGATCAGCACAGAGGTGACGACCCGGCGGTAGCCCGGGCCCTCGAACCGGTCGAGCCGCTCCCAATGGTCGGGAAGGTCGGGCGAGGTCAGAACCTCGACCTCGACAACCGGCCCGCCGGGGTCGAGGATCAGGCCCGGATAGCCGAGCGTCGAGCCCCAACCGGTGGCAAACAGTTTTCCGCGCACCTGGCCCGTGCGCCATTCGCCGGTGACACCATCAAGCTGGCGGTGATTGACCCGACCTGGCGCCAGCGTGCCATAGACGGCGAGCCGGCAATCGGCATTCTCGGCATTCATGTCGAAATTCGTTTCCTTCATCACTGGCCGCCCGGCAGCCATCGCCGGTACGGTCTCAACAAACCGGAGGGAATATGACAGCAATGAATGGGGGAAGAAAGATGGAAATATTCGCCTGGCGAATGGGGTGGGAGCTCAATTCACGCGAACCGGAACAACGATAATATGTGACCGACCCCAGCGGTTGCCGCCGGGATAAGTTGAGACGCCCCGCGGCGGGGAACTCAGATGTGAGCGTGTCCCCGCTGCGCCTGTTGCCGGAGCAGATTGTCCAGCAGATGTACAACCTGGGTGCGATTGCGCGCATTCAGCTTGCTCATGATATTGTGCACGTGAACCTTCACCGTGCTGGGCGATATATCGAGCTTGCGGGCGATCACCTTGTTGGTCTCGCCACACCGGAGCAGCGATACCACTTCGGCTTCACGATCGGTAAAGGTGCCGGGGTCCAGATCATCGACACTGAGCGCCTCGACCGGTAGCTCGGTACCGTTCATTTCGAGGAGCGGCACGACTTCCGCGCTGGCCTCTTCACGAATGTTTGATAGGCCCGAAACCACCATATCAGCCGGTACGAACGTGCCGCCGGCAAATATCAGGCGAAT
>JANQQM010000072.1 GCA_028289365.1 Salaquimonas sp.
GCCTGCGGATCCGATTGCGTAACCCTTGGTGACCGCCTTGGTCGTGTTGCCGACCGCATCCAGCGCATCGGTGGATTTACGAACCTCAGGATCAAGGCCTGCCATCTCTGCAATACCGCCGGCATTATCTGTCACCGGACCAAATGCGTCGAGCGCGACGATCATGCCTGCCAGGCCGAGCATGATGGTCACAGCGATCGCAGTACCAAACAGGCCGCCAAGCTGGAAGGTTGAGATGATACCGAAGACAATGACGATCGCCGGCATTGCAGTCGATTCCAACGATACCGCCAGGCCCTGGATTACGTTCGTGCCATGACCCGTGACAGATGCCTGGGCGATCGAATTAACCGGCCGCTTGTCGGTTCCGGTGTAGTATTCGGTGATCACCACAATCAGGCCGGTGACAATCAGACCAATGATGCCGCAGATGAACAGATTTGTACCGGTAACCGATTTACCTGCCACGACACCAATCTCGCCCCATCCGATGGTCAGCGAGGTTGCTGCACCCAATCCGACGATTGAGAGAATGCCGGTAACAATCAACCCCTTGTACAGCGCACCCATGATGGAGCCGTTGGCGCCGAGTTTCACAAAAAACGTACCGATAATCGAGGTAAGGATACACGCAGCACAAATGGCAAGCGGGTAGATCATGATGGAATCGAACATCGGTGAACCAACGAAGAAGATGGCTCCCAGCACCATGGTCGCAACGACGGTTACCGCATAGGTCTCGAACAAGTCGGCGGCCATACCGGCACAGTCCCCGACATTATCGCCGACATTATCGGCAATTGTCGCAGGGTTGCGTGGATCATCTTCGGGGATACCGGCTTCCACCTTGCCGACGAGGTCTCCGCCGACATCTGCACCCTTGGTGAAGATGCCGCCGCCCAGACGGGCAAAGATCGAAATCAGGGATGCGCCGAAGCCCAAGGATACAAGCGCGTCAATCACGACACGGTCGCTTGGCGCGTAGCCCATGGGGCCGATCAGGATATAGTAGTAGACCGCGACACCAAGCAAGGCGAGGCCTGCGACCAGCATGCCGGTAATCGCACCTGACTTGAATGCAATTTCAAGACCGTCGGCCAGGCTCTTCGAAGCTGCCTGTGCGGTACGGACATTGGCGCGCACTGAGACGTGCATGCCGATAAAGCCTGTCGCACCGGAAAGAACTGCGCCTATGAGAAAGCCGATAGCGGCTGGCGCGCCCAGGAGCAAATAGGCCACAACAAAAACCACCGCACCAACGATCGCAATCGCTGTGTATTGGCGTGAGAGATAGGCCGTCGCTCCTTCACGGATCGCGCCGGCAATTTCTTGCATGCGTTCATTGCCGGCATCTGCTGCCAATACGGACCGAATAGCCCAAATGGCATAGATTACGGACAATAGCCCACAGGCGATTGCCACATATAGTGCACTCATAATTATTCATTCCCTTGCTGAATACGTTGCTTGAGGAAAGCGCATTGTTCCCGCCGGGCCAAATTCGCTTTCAGCGCCTGTACTGAACAAAAACAGGCCGAACCGCCGCGCACACTATTCAGAATGCAAGCAAGGTCAAGGAATTGTTACGCAATCGCGGAATTCAATGGTTTCAAATCGGTTTTTCCACCAATTTGAACAGTTATTGGGCGATAAATTGCAGGCAAAATGGCTGTCAGTCCATCAAGGCTGCCCTGCGCCGGTCGGACAGATACAGCCAGTACAGCGATCCCAGGCAAAGCGCAACAACCGGGAAAACGATCAGATTTACGGCGTCCCAGCCAAAAGCGTTAAGCGTTTGGCCAGAAGCCAAGGATGCCAGAGCCACAGAGCCAAACAACAGGAAGTCATTTGCGCCCTGGGCCTTGCTGCGTTCTTCCGGTTCGTAGGTATCGGTGACCATTGCAGTAGCGCCGATAAATCCGAAGTTCCAGCCGATACCGAGCAAGACCAGCGATAGCCAGAAATTTGCCAGATTGATTCCCGCCAGTGCAACCAAGGCGCAGGCAACCAGGATGATCAGTCCAACCGCGATGACCCGCTCTTTGCCGAAACGATCGATCAAATGACCGGTGAAAAAACTCGGAACAAACATGGCCAGCACGTGCCATTGAATGCCGAGTGTCGACTCTGTTTGGCTGAAGCCGCAGCCTATCATGGCCAGCGGCGCTGCGGTCATTACAAAGGCCATCAGCGCGTAGGAACCCGAACCGCACAGAACCGAAACGATGAAGCGCGGCTGCTTGACGATCTGCATAAGCGGTCTGCCGGTGCCAGCCCTTTGCCGCTCCTTGCGGCGTGGCGGCACGGACGGCTCGAGGAATGCGAGGATTGCCAGGCTGACAGCAAACAAGGAAGTCGCGCTTAGAAATGCGCCTGCAAAGGGAATTGGCTCCAGGAGGTCCGTAGTCCATATGACGAGTTGCGGCCCCATGATCGCGGCTGCGACACCGCTGGCAAGCACCCAGGAGATTGCCTTTGCGCGAAACTCCGGCGTCCCGCGATCGGTCGCGGCAAAGCGGTATTGCTGGTAAAATCCGCCTGCAACACCGGTCATCAGCAATCCGCAGACAAAATACAGGAAGGAATGAATGACTACTGCCCAGGCGGCAATAACCATTCCGATTATTCCGATCACGGAACCCGCCATGAAGCCGTATTTGCGGCCGACCTGTTGCATGACGGTGGCAGCAACGACTGCACCAAGTGCGATACCGACATTAAACCCCGTCACTGGAGCGGTGGCAAAAGACTTGTCGGCGGCCAGCAGGTAGCTACCGGTCAGGCCGCCCAAGGCAATTGAAACGGGTGCTGCAGCCCCGGTAAACGCCGCACAAGCAGAATAGAGCAAGGCGTTCTTGCGCGCGATGGCATTCTCTTCTGTTGCCGAAATAGGCATTGCCTGGGACATTTTGCTCTCGCGAAACTGCTGTTCAAAAATGGCGCCAGGATTTGTTGCTCAAATCAATGTGGCGACCATCGGCGGTCTTAATTTCTACACTTCCCGGTCTGTCGTTTGCAGTAGCCAGGTGCGACAGCTGAATATCAAGCGCTTTTGTCGAAGCCAGCATATCGTCGACCCGTTCTGCAGGCACGGTGAATATAAACTGATAATCGTCTCCGCCGGTCAACGCTACCGAAATTTCCATGGCGTCTTGAGGCATATTGTCCAGCACAGACGGCAGCGGGATTGACTCAAACGGAATATCAAACCCCAGACCGGAGGCTGCGGCCAGTTTCTCAAGGTCGCCGACAAAGCCGTCGGAGATATCCATCGAAGCGGACGCGTAGTCCGAAATAGTCGACGCAAGCTTCAAGGGCGGTTCCGGCACAAGATAGCGCGACAGAAAACTATCCGCCGACGCCTGATCGGGCAAATTGACGGTCCCCTTCCTAACCCGAAGACCAAGAGCACCCAGCCCTACCTGACCGGAAACGAACAGTTCATCGCCGACGCTTGCGCCCAACCGCGATGTGTAGCTACCCTTGTCGACCAGGCCAAAGGCGGTGATCGAAACCACGGGCCCATGGGCAACCTTGAAGGTATCGCCACCGCAGATCGACAGCGAGAACTTGCTGCAATCTTCCGCGATACCGTCCACAAAACCAACCAGCCATTCCTCGGTTAGATTCGAATGCAAGCCCAGCGCCAGCGAGAATGTCAGGGGGGTCGCTCCCTTGGATGCCAGGTCTGAGAGATTCACGCGGATTGCCTTTTTGGCGATTGTATCGGGAGGATCGTCGGCAAAAAAATGAACCCCGGCAGCGATGGCATCCTGGGTGACTACCAATTCCTTGCCTTCGGGTACTTCCAGCAATGCTGCATCATCGCGCAGGGAAAAGGAGCCCTCTGATGCCAGCGGGGCGAAATATCGTTCAATCAGTTCAAATTCGCCTGGAAGAGACATTCAAACTTCACTCTTTTGGCGCCGCAGAACTACCCGTATTCCTCGCGCCCGGCTTGGTTTCATCGGTACGAAGTTGCCGGGCAACCGTATCCAGAACGCCATTTACCATTCGTGGCTCATCATCCCCGTAGAAAGCATGGGCAACATCCACATATTCATTGATAATCACCCTGACCGGCACATCCTTTCGATTGGTAAGTTCGAAAACACCAGCGCGCAAGATCGCCCTCAGCAGCGTATCTATTCGCGAAAGCGGCCAGTCGCGCGTAAGAGCGCCGTGAATTACCGGATCAATTTTCTTCTGCTCCTTGACCACACCCGCAACAAGGCCTCTGAACCAGGCCACATCCGCGTCGACATATTTGTCGCCGTCGACTTCCTGGCCCAATCTCAAATTTTCATATTCGCCCACTACCTCAGAAGCTGAAGCTGCCGTGAGATCCATCTGGTACAACGCCTGGACGGCAGCGAGACGCGCTGCGCCTCGCTTGTTGGCGGGTTTGGTATCACGGGCTTTCGCCTTTGTATTTTGGGATGGCTCAGCCACTGAGTTTCCGCCTGATTTCAATCATTGCCAATGCGGCACTGGCAGCGCCGCCGCCCTTGTTTTTTTCGGTGACGCGGGCCCTTGCCCAGGCCTGTTCGGTATTCTCACAGGTTATGATGCCGTTGCCTAAGGGGATGTTCTCGTCAACCGACAAGTCCATTAATGCACGGGCGGAGTCGCCTGCAACGATGTCATAGTGCGAAGTTTCTCCGCGGATTACGCATCCCAAGGCGACAAATCCGTCATATTCGGTGCCGCCATCTTCAGCTGCATAGAGCGCCATTGATATGGCTGCGGGAATTTCCAGACATCCGGGAACCGATATCCTGTCAAAGGTGGCGCCGGAGCTTTCCAGTTCGGCTTCCGCCCCGGAGAACAATTCATCGGAAATATCTTCGTAAAAGCGTGCTTCAACGATCAGCAAATGTGGTTTTGCAGCCATTCTTAATGCTCCTTACACAGAATCGCGAAAAACCATGCCGGCCCCGCCATGGCAAGCAAATAGTTTTTATTTTTGATAACTTAGTCCGATCACTTGTCGAATTGTGCCAGCCGCGCCGCATAGCGTGCCATGATGTCGACCTCGAGATTTACCGGGTCTCCGGATTGCCGCTCGCCCCAGGTCGTCACTTCCAGACTATGCCGGATCAGCAGGACATCAAAGCGGTTGCCGTCGACGCCGTTTACCGTCAACGAGGTCCCATCGAGGCAAACCGATCCCTTGCTGGCGATGAATCGAGCGAGATCTTCCGGCGCCTCCAGAACAAAGCGGGTTGCGTCCCCTTCCTGTTCGATTGATACGATCCTGGCCGTGCCATCGACATGGCCGGTAACCAGGTGGCCACCCAGTTCATCACCGACTTTCAGGGAGCGTTCCAGATTTAACCGGTCGCCGGTCTTCAGCTCGCTTAGTGTGGTCAGGCGCAGCGCCTCCTCCCAGGCTTCGACCGAAAAGGTATGATCCGTCTTGTCTGTTACCGTGAGACAGGTGCCGGCATTGCAGACCGAGGCGCCGATTTCGAGGTCGTCGATATTCCAGTTTGTGGCAATCTCAAAGCGGCGGCCCTGATTTACTTCGTCAACCGACTTTACGGTTCCAATATCGGTTACAATGCCAGTAAACATCACCTAGTCCTGCTTCCGGAAACGACGCGCCAGGTCATCTCCCAATTTCAATTCACCGACCTGTTTGAACTCCTTGGGCGGATCTTCGAATTTTACCGGACTGGCGACTGCATCCTGATACTCCGCAAGCAAAACCGGACTTTGATATAACACAATCTCGTCGACTAGTTCCTCATCAATGAAACTTGCTGCAACCGCAGCTCCGCCTTCAACCAGAATGTTCATAATTCCTCGTGCTCCCAGATCGTCCACCAGTTCCGGTAAGGCAATTTTACCATCAACCAATTCACCGACCATGAATTCACACCCCAGGCCACGGAGTTTTTCTCTACCATCCTCAGATTCGGGCGAGACGATGATCGTATTTACAGTCCTCGCGGTTTTTACGAGTTTACTTTCAGCACCAAGCTTTAATTCAGGATCAAGGACGATACGGATCGGCGAATGTTGTTCAAGTCCATCCAAACGGCATGTCAGTGACGGATCATCAGCAAGAGCAGTACCGGAACCAATCAATATGGCCTGATTTCGTGCTCTGAGAATATGGGTGTGTGCCCATGCAATATCTCCGGAAATCGATACCTGACCTTCGCCCCTGACCCCGATAAACCCATCCTTGGATATTGCCAATTTCAGCGTCACCCATGGTTTCCTAAAGTTTTTGTGCTTCAGATAGGCTGCCAGGTCGGATGATGCAGATGATCCACAAATACCTGTATCGACTTCAACTCCGGCTTCACGCAACATCTTGTGACCGAGCTCGTTTACTCGCTCATCGGGATCAACCACGGCAGTTACGACGCGACGCACACCAGCATCAATCAGCGTCTGGGCACAAGGTGGGGTTCGGCCATGGTGGGCACAAGGTTCCAGGGTGACGTAAGCAGTAGCCCCTGACGCCAGATTTCCGGCTTGTTCGAGCGCAATTGGTTCAGCATGGGGACGTCCACCAATGGCTGTGACAGCGGAACCGACAACGAAAGGCCCCTTCCCGTCATCACGAACCAGAATGCACGCTACAGATGGATTTGTTCCGGTCCAGCCTTGATGTTTACGTGCAAGCCGGATTGCGGCTTCCATGAAGCGAGAGTCGGTACTGGCATCTGGGCCGGATTGTCCGGAGTTCGACATCTATCTGTTCTCGACCTAACCGCATCGAAGCTAACGTTGGATTAGCGCTCGTCCTCATGCATCTCGCCAAGGAAGCCCTCGAAATCCTTAACTTCCTGGAAATCCTGGTAAACTGAAGCAAATCGCACATAGGCGACTTCATCAATTTTTTTCAGACCTTCCATGACCAGGCGGCCAATTTCGCTTGTTGGAATATCATCTTCGCCCTGGCTTTCAAGGTTTCGGACGATCCCAGTCAACATACGCTCGACCCGTTCGGGATCGACCTGTCGCTTTCTGAGCGCGGTATGGATTGACCGGGCGAGCTTGTCCCGATCAAAGGGTGCGCGTTTGCCGGTCTTCTTGACGACTGTCAGTTCACGAAGCTGCACACGCTCGAAGGTCGTGAATCTGCCACCGCAGTCAGAACAAATCCTGCGGCGGCGGATAGAAGATCCGTCTTCGGTCGGGCGGGAATCCTTGACCTGGGTATCGGCACAACCGCAATACGGACAACGCAAGACCTGCTCCTACATGTATGAGTAGATCGGGAACCGTTCTGTAAGTTCGATTACCTTCTTCTCAACTGCGGCTTCGACGGCGGCATTTCCCTCATCGGAATTGGCTTCCTTGAGACCGTCGAGAACCTCGGAAATCATGTTGCCGATCTCGATGAATTCCGCGACCCCAAATCCGCGCGTCGTACCGGCCGGCGAACCAAGCCTGATGCCGGAGGTCACAAACGGTTTTTCCGGGTCAAACGGGATACCATTCTTGTTGCAGGTGATATTCGCGCGCCCAAGAGAGGCTTCGGCGCGTTTGCCGGTGGCATTCTTTGGTCTCAGATCGACCAGCATGGAGTGATTGTCGGTGCCGCCGGACACAATATCCAGCCCGTTGGATTGCAGGCTACCCGAAAGTGCGCGCGCATTCTCGACAACATTGCTTGCATAAAGCTTGAATTCCGGCTCGAGCGCCTCCTTGAAGGCGACCGCCTTGGCGGCAATCACATGCATTAGCGGTCCGCCCTGAAGTCCGGGGAAGACCGCTGAATTTACCTTTTTCGCGATCGCCTCGTCATTTGTCAGGATCAACCCGCCGCGCGGTCCGCGCAATGATTTGTGCGTGGTCGTGGTCGTAACATGGGCATGAGGAACGGGTGACGGATGAACGCCTGCTGCGACAAGACCGGCAATATGGGCCATGTCGACCATCAAATAGGCGCCGATGGAATCTGCAATTTCACGGAAGCGTCGCCAGTCCCAGATTCGGGAATAGGCGGTGCCACCGGCGATGATCAGTTTCGGCTTGTGTTCCAAGGCCTTGCGCTCGACCTCTTCCATGTCGAGCAGGTGATCTTCCTTGCGGACACCGTAGGAAACCACGTCAAACCATTTTCCGGACATGTTGACCGGTGAACCGTGGGTCAGGTGACCGCCTGAATTGAGGTCCAGCCCCATGAATGTGTCACCCGGCTGCAAGAGGGCCAGGAACACGGCCTGGTTCATCTGACTCCCGGAATTTGCCTGCACATTGGCAAAGTCGCAATCGAAGAGTTTCTTTGCCCGTTCTATGGCCAGGGTTTCGGCAACATCAACAAATTCGCAACCACCGTAATACCGTTTGCCCGGATAACCTTCGGCATATTTGTTGGTCATGATCGAGCCCTGCGCTTCCAGTACGGCGCGCGACACGATGTTTTCTGAAGCAATCAGTTCAATCTCGTGACGCTGGCGGCCAAGCTCATTCTGGATCGCGCCGAAGATTTCGGGATCGGATTGCTCCAGTGTTGCCGAAAAGAATGAAGAAGTATCGGTATTTGCATGCGTTAGCACCATGTCAGCGCTCCACGGAATAATGGTTTGAACAATGTTTGCAGAAGAGCAGCCCTAATGACCTTGCTTGCTGGCGTCCACTGGCAATTTTGCCGCGCATACCATATCCGGGCGCAGTACGCCAAGACCCTGTATGATTTAGCCACATCGGAATTCCGGATGCTGCGAACCGCGACCGGAAGTTTTGAAGGTCGCTAAAGCGAGGTAGTTTCGATCGACAGTTCCTCGACACCGTCCCGGCGATACATGTCATCACGGAACTGCACGACACCCGGCTCCACCGACCAGGCGGTGATATAGGTGAAGTAGACGGGTACCGGTTCGGCGACCGCAATTTCGATATTGTCGCCGGAGGCAATCGTCTGTTCGATGTTACGCCGTTCCCAACCGGGGGTATCGCGCAGAATCCATGTGATCAGATCACGAACGTTCTGCACCCGCACGCAGCCGGAGGAATGGAATCTCTCGATCTGTCCAAACAGGCTTTGCTGCGGCGTATCATGCATATAGACAGCATGCGGATTTACGAAGTTGATTTTTGTCGACGCCATGGCGTTGATCTTGCCCGGATCCTGACGAAGCATGTACTTGACTGCCTCGTCTGTATTCCAGTCCACCTGTTCGGGTGGAATCTCTGTGCCGTCGGGCAGGAATATCCGGATATTGTTTCGAGTCAGATAGGTCGGATCTTCCCGCATCAAGGGGATGATATCCTTCTCGATAATGGATTTGGGCGACGTCCAGTACGGATTGAGAATAATCTCATGGATGTTCGAATTCAGAATCGGGGTCTGACGATCGATCTTGCCGACAATCGCGGTATGGCGCTGCGCGACCTTGCCCCATTCCACTGCTTCAATCGAGGCAGCCGGGATATTGACCATCACATAACGGTCGCCGAGATAGCCTGACATTGAACGCAGCCGCACCAGATTGGTTTCAAGTTGGCCAAGGCGGATATTAGCCGGAACATTCATCGCCGCGAAGGAATAGCGGCCCATTACACCGTCTGCCGGCAGGCCATGGCGGCTTTGGAAGCGCTTGACTGCACCATCCACCCAGCTGTCAAAAACCTGGGAGCTACCGCTATTGCGCGGCAGATCACCGGAAATAATCAAGCGCTTTCTCAGCGTGGGAACAGCACTCGATGTGACACCGAGTTTCAGCTTTTCGTTTGCAGGTACGACCGGCCAACCGCCATTGGCGGTAATTGCCTGGTAATCCTGCATGGCTAGCTCGATGAAATATGGCGTCTTCTCAGAGAAAATCGGTAGTTTTGCGCTGCCCGGCGTAGAATCATCGCGGCGTGAATCGAATTCATCGCTCCATTGCCCGCGGCGCGGACTGTTCAGAACGGATTTGATCGGATCCTGCGCCATGGAAACCGCAGGAATGCTGCCCAGCGCCGCCGAACCAGCCAATTTGAGGAAATTGCGTCTCTTCATCTTTGGGCCCGAATCCCGATTTTTCAGTCTTTTTTATAGCTATTTGGAACCAGTCAGACTGTATGCATCCCATCTACCAACCGGTTCGAATGCACGTCCGTAAATATTTACGAATATACATTCGCCATTACAAGGTTAAGACTTTGTCAACGCGAACACCCTGCCGACTGTCGAAATGATGCGAAATACCAGCCTAAGTCTGTGATTTCCATTTCAATGTGGCCAATTAATGTCGGATGAGGCGAGTTTCGATCACGGTAATGTCAGGCATGTTGATCCTGTGGACATCGCATGTCTCAACAAAAAACCGCCCGCCAGATTAGTGGCGAGCGGTGATATTGAAATTTCGGGAAAGGAGCCCCGAATTTAAGAAAATTCTTACAGGCGATAGAGGATCTGGTCTGTCCAGAAACGCTCAAGACGCTGCAGCGAGCGATTAAGCCGGAAAAATTCCTCTGTATTAATTCCGCCGACCTGTTCGATTGAACCAACATGGCGCTGATAAAGCCCGTCGACAATCTCGGCGACCTTGGCACCTTCCTCTGTGAGGGAGACGCGAACCGAACGCCGATCAATGCGTGAACGCTGATGGTGGATAAAGCCCTGCTCTACCAGCTTCTTCAAGTTGTAGGATACGTTCGAACCAAGATAGTAACCGCGTGTACGCAATTCGCCAGCGGTCAATTCAGAATTGCCGATATTGTACAACAATAGTGCCTGAACCGAATTAATGTCGTTGCGACCCTGGCGGTCGAACTCGTCCTTGATGACGTCCAGCAGGCGCCGGTGCAGTCTTTCGACAAGCGTCAACGCTTCCAGATAAAGGTCCTTGATATCACCGTCGGGAGTGGGCTCAATAGCTTTCCCGACCAGTTCTTGGGTATTGTTCATCTTATACGCCTCTCCGATTGGCGGAGTTGTTCCCCGCTCTGGAAAGGACATTAACGCGATCAGATAAAATTCGAATTAAAACTTACACTTAACGTAGTGTTATCACGTTATGATTGATTTTAATCACCGATGCCGAAAAGCAGCAATTTAAGGATTTGTGCTCGATTGCGTTAAGGATTTATTGGTCAAAAATCTAACCAAAGATGTGTACATCAGGTACAAAAACACAGTCGAAACATGAAAACCGACCTTAAGCGGTGACGGGCCATAGAGCTCTGTGAGCCATAGATGCATGGTCAATTCTATTGCAGCGCACGGAAACCAAAGCACAATTCCCCAGGACGTGCCGTTCCATAGACCCAAAGCCGTGACGGGAAGCGCGATTGCCATGAATAGAGAAGCAACCCGCCAATGTTCGGACATAGTGTCATACCGGAATTCTGCACCGTCAAAAACACCTGTCAGTCGAATCCAATATTGCAGCGCAACAACCAAAATAAAGATCGACACAATTCTTAGAAAAATTACATTGGTCGAACTTGCAATCGCAATCTCGTGAAGCTTCGAAAGCTTTGTCATTACCATCCTGGTCCTGCCCCCTGGCCCAGTATACTGCGTCAGTGAAGCTCTACCAACTGATTCGGTCAAGCAATAATGTGAATCATGCTGACCATCAATTTGAAGCCGGGGTATTCAAGAGATCGGCAATGCGATATTCGAAAGCAGATTAAGATATTCTATTGAGAGTGGAATCTAGTCATGAAACGCAGCGTCGACGAAATTGTTGCAAGCAGACGGATGCGACGAAACCGGAGATTTGACTGGTCGCGCCGCCTGGTTGCCGAGTCTTCGATTTCGGCAAACGATCTAATTTGGCCGATCTTCATTATCGACGGCGAAAACAAGCGCGAGTCGATCGCGGCTATGCCGGATGTCGAGCGCCTATCAGCCGATCTCGCGGTGGAAGCTGCAAGAATGGCTGTAGATTTGGGAATTCCGGCAATTGCGACCTTTCCAAATGTTGACCTGAAACTGCGCGATAATGACGGTTCGGAGATCTTGAACCCCGACAATCTCATCAATCGGGTGACTAGGGCGGTCAAGGCGGAAGTTCCCGATATCGGGATCATTACCGATGTGGCGCTTGATCCATTTACCGATCACGGTCATGACGGCATCCTGCAGCATGGTGAAATCCTGAATGATGCAACAGTTGAGACATTGGCGCGGGCTGCGGTCCTGCAGGCGGATGCGGGTGCCGATATCATTGCGCCATCGGACATGATGGATGGGCGTATCGGTGCGATTCGTGATGCGCTGGATGAAGCAGGGCATGCCCAGGTCGCCATCATGTCCTACGCAACCAAATACGCCTCCGGATTTTATGGTCCCTACCGTGAGGCGGTCGGGACAGGCGGATTGCTGAAGGGCGACAAGAAAACCTATTACATCGATCCGGCAAATACTGACGAGGCGTTGCGCGAGACTGCACTCGATATTGAAGAAGGTGCCGATATGGTGATGGTCAAACCCGGAATGCCCTATCTCGACATCATCAGACGTGTGAAAGACGAATTCGAAATGCCGACATTCGCCTATCAAGTATCTGGCGAGTACTCCATGATCATGGCAGGGGTAGAAAAAGGGTTCTTCGACGAAGAGCGGGTGATCATGGAATCAATGCTTGCCTTCAAGCGGGCCGGCTGTGATGGGATCCTGACCTATTTCGCACCAAAAGTGGCCAAATTACTATCGGAACAATAGAATTCTTACTGTTTCCAGATGCGCCATCAGGTTTGAACGCGCCCGAGAAATCCCCATATAGACGCTGAACGGTCATTTTATTGGCCTAGATTCTGTCAATTGAAGATATTGGGGAATGATGTCTGAAGCAGTCGCATATACCGAAGATCATTTCAGCGCCGAACGGCTGGAAGGTGTCAGGACTCGTCGTGTGCTGGCCTTTATCTTCGACTATCTCATCGTTGGTTTCCTTTTCCTGATTTCCCTCATCCCGGTATTCATCTTGGGGATCTTCACCTTTGGCCTGGCATGGCTGTTATATCCGGTGTTGGGTGTGCTGATCGCGCTCTCCTACATTGCGCTGACCATGGGTGGTCCAAGACAGGCGACGCTGGGCATGGAATTCTTTTCGCTCAGGATCGAGACTTATGACGGGCGGCGCGTGGATGGATTGACTGCAATTGTCCACACCGTGATTTTCTGGGTAGTCCACATAACTTTCACCCCGCTCATGCTCGTCGTATCGCTGTTTACACGGAAAAAACAGCTCGTTCAGGACATTCTACTAGGAACAGTAATCGTCCGCTCAGACCGCTGAACCTGCATAAAATGCCCTTTTAAGACGTCTCATTTCATTTTGCCGGTTTCCCGTAACCGGCAACTGCCGTAAAATGATGTTTGATTTTTAAGTTCCGGCGCGCGGGGTATTGGGCGATTGGCGGATTTTGTAGTTAATTTATTTCCATTCATGTCCGGCAATCTTGCCATGTGGGGGACATTTGCAATCATAATCGTGACGATCGGCGCCTATGCGACCGATCGCTGGCCGATTGAAGGCGTATCACTGGCTTCAATCGCTGCATTTCTGCTTCTTTTCGCACTCTCCGAGCCCGATTCAGGGCTGTCCTCTGCAGATCTTGTATCCGGATTTGCCAATCCCGCATTGCTTACTGTGCTGGCGCTGCTGGTAATCGGACGCGCCTTGTTCAATACAGACGCACTTGATCTACCGACACGTTGGCTTGCCAATGCCAGCGGCAAGGGTCGTACCCGCACGCTGATCATCATGTTGGGCTGTGCGATGGTGTTTTCTGCGCTGATCAACAATACCCCGGTCGTTGTCATGTTCATTCCGATCATGACAACGATTGCGAGACAGAAAAACTTCGAAGCCGCGAAGGGACTGATGCCATTGTCCTTCGCTGCAATTTTGGGCGGCATGACTACGGTTATCGGTTCATCGACAAACTTGCTGGTCGCAGGCGTTGCCGCCAAGTCTAACATAAATATCAGCTTTTTCGAGTTTACGGTCCCGGGTCTGATACTGGCCGGTGTCGGCTCCATTTACGTGTTCTTCATTCTCCCGCTTTTTCTGCGTCGCCGCTCCGGCATGTCCGAGGAATTATCGACTTCCAGCGGCAAACAATTCATCACCCAGATCGACATTACGCCCGGTCATCCGCTTGAAGGGGTGGAATCGCGCGCCGGGCTATTCCGTGAGCTTTCGGACATGACTGTTCGGACGGTCCTGCGCAGAAATGTACCCATTTTGCCGCCATTTGAAGATGTCCGCTTGTCACCAGGTGATTCCGTAATCGTGGCTGCGACCCGGAATGCACTGTCAAAAGCCCTATCGACCGGCTCGGCAAATGTCCCCATCGATGAGGAAGATGAGGATGGCGAAAATACCGACCGGGTGCTGGA
>JANQQM010000096.1 GCA_028289365.1 Salaquimonas sp.
CCTCTTATTGAAGCTGGTGGTGATGTCCTGAATTTTACAGGCGACGGCATTCTCGGTGCGTTCAATCTTGAGGGCCGGGATGAAACACAGGTTTGTCATGCCGCTGTCGATGCAGCGCTGGAATCCTTCCGGTTGATGAATGACCTTAATCGCAATCGGTCGGCAGATGGTCTGGAAACCACGACGTTCGACATTGTCCTGCATTCAGGAAATGTGGCTTTCGGAAATGTCGGGGCCCTCAATCGACTTGACTTTACCGCAATTGGGCTGGCGATAAACGAGGCCGCGCGCATCGAACAGCTCTGCGATGCACTGGATTGCAATCTGTTGCTTTCGGATCGGTTCACCCAGTTGCTGGGGGCGTGCCCGAATGTCAAATCCCTCGGTGTCCACGCCTTCCGTGGTTTGCGTCGATCCTATGAACTCTATACCGTGAGCGATAGGTAGTCGATAACAGGGATACCCAATTTATTCTGCATGCTCCCAAGTACTAAGAACTTAGACTTCAGGGGCAGTTGAACTCGGATTGATGTTATTGCTGATCTGATGAGGCGGCTTGGAAATGGCAATGGTTGGGCAACAAAAGTTTATCCCGCCGACGGTAAAACCGCCTCATAAGCAGCTGCCATTGCCGGTGCTCATCTATCGTCTCATCCGCAATCCGATCGAAGCCTGGGGTCAGGAATTTTATCATCAACCGCTCGTCGAGCTTCAGCATGGTTCGCGTCAAACCGTGTTCGTCCTGTCATCGGACCTCATCCACAAAGTACTTGTCGCGGATTCGGAAAATTTTTCTAAGAATCCCGTGGACAAACGGATTCTGGCCCAGGCTCTTGGAAACGGCATCCTGCTTGCCGAAGGCGATGAATGGAGATGGCAGCGTCGAACGGCGGCACCGCTGTTTCGCCACGACGTGGTGATGGACTGTATACCGACGATGGCGGCGGCGGCAGACCGGCTTCTGGAGAGCTGGAAATCCGACCTGGATAATGCCGTGCGGCCCATTGATCATGAAATGTCGCTGGTAACCTTCGATGTTATTCAGGAAACTTTGCTCAAAGGCCGGAACGCCTTCGACGGACAATTGGTCGCCGGTAACATCAGCCGCTATCTGCAGCCGATCAGCTGGCTTGTCGCCTATGATTTTCTGAGACTTCCAAACTGGATGCCGCATCCCGGTATGTTCAAAATGCAAAGGTCCGCCCGGATCCTGCGGCAGGAAGTCTTGAACCTGGTACGAAGCCGCAAAGACGATGCGGAACGGTCAGAAGATCTGCTTGCAAAACTCCTGTCGGCCCGGGATCCGGAAACTGGTAAATCCATGCCGGAAAGTCTCGTGGTCGACAATCTGCTGACATTCCTGGCCGCCGGGCACGAGACAACTGCGCTCGCACTTACATGGTCGCTTTTTCTCATTGCTTCGGTACCTGAATGGCAGCAGAGGATCTACGAAGAAGTTGTGAATGTTGCCGGAGATCGTCCCGTCAGCGCGGATATGGTCAACCGGCTTCCCCAGACACAGAATGTCATCAAGGAAGCCCTGCGGCTCTATCCCCCGGCGTCGATTGTCTCCCGGCAGGCAATTGCATCAACCGAGATTGGAAATATCCGTATAAAGAAAAACGCAATTGTGATGATGCCCATTTTCATCATTCATCGACATTATGGCAACTGGCAGGATCCGGAAATATTTGATCCGAATCGTTTTGCCCCGGAAAACGATGTGGCGCGTGAGAAATTCGCGTTCATGCCATTTGGTACGGGAAAACGGTCCTGTATCGGCGCAACTTTCGCGATGACGGAAGCGCAGGTGATATTGGCCACCCTGGTCCGAAAGGTGTGGTTTGAAACAACACCGGCAACCCATCCCAAACCCTTGTTACGGGTAACACTCCGACCGGACAAGGGTTTACCTCTGAAAATCAGATTCAGGTAATGTGTTTCTCACGCCACTCCGCAGCGTTTTTGGGGCACAGTAATGTGCGGCGCAGTTTCAAGTTAAATTTATTTCTCTATATTACTGGAATTCAAGAAAGTTAACCTTATTTTCCGCGACCATTGTAGCCGCCTCTTCGTTAACCTATACTGTAAATGAAGAGGGCGGGACTATCATTACATCGGTGCGGGAATATGCAAATTGTTACCCTTTATATTTTGGCGTCGCTCGCAGTCTTCCTGGTGGGAGGTGGGGCCGCCTATATGTA
>JANQQM010000100.1 GCA_028289365.1 Salaquimonas sp.
CGGCAAGTTCGAACAATCGGCGCTCGGCATCCTCGATCTGCGTTGACGGCGGCATATCAACCGGTGCGTCATAGGCGATATTGACCATATCCTCGCCAATATTCACCAGCGAGCGGCGCGTCGCGAGATCATATATCGAACGGCCATAGTCCTGGGCATTGATGATCGTCGTGGCTTCTGCCGCCAGCCGCGCCAGATATTGCGCAATGGTCAGGTCACCTACCTTTTCATCGGCCGGCAGGAAGGTCTTCATTGTTACTGGATTGGCGCGTTTTCCAACGCGAATCATGTCCGACGCCACCTTGTAAACCTGCTGGTGCAGCGGTTCGTGGAAATGTGTTGGCTTTAAAAAATCCGACACCCGGTAATAGGCGTCATTATTCACCATGATCGCGCCCAGCAGCGCCTGCTCGGCTTCTATATTGTGGGGTGAAACACGATAGGAGAGTTCTTGCGTTTCAAGCTTCTTGACAGCTTCAGCCATGTTCAGTCCGTTTGTCTAAAATAAATGCGGCTGTACGGCGAGCCGATTCGATAATTCACTGATACTCATTTTCGGCTTGCAGCGAACAAACTGGAACAGCGCAGTCCGCTTGTTCCCGTAATCCACAGTAGCTATCCCGAAATAAAATAATTACCCAACGTAACGTTGATAACCGGAGCTACTTGTGCCGCATGATTCGAATTCAAACAGGATATTTTGTTGGTAGCGAGGATTTCAACAAAAAAGGGCGTGGAAAGTTCCACGCCCTTTGTTTTTCTCAATTGAAGAGGCCTAGCTCGCAGGCTTTTCCTTGGCCGCGTCATCGGAAACTTCCTCCGAAGCCTCCTCTGTGGCTTCCTCAGCTGCATCTTCTGCTGCATCTTCTGCTGCATCTTCTGCTGCAGCTTCGACGGCTTCCTCGGTTTCCTCTGCCGTTTCGCTTGTAGCTTCCTCTTCTTCTGCACCGAAGTCTTCAAGCTCTACGTCATCAGGATTTTCAAACACTTCTGACAGATCGACTTCTTCTTCCTGCTCTTCAGGCTGGAACTCTGACCGTCCGGTAAGATCCTCACCACGCGCCTGGCGCTCGGCTTCGTCAGTCGAACGGGCGACATTGGCAGTGATCTTTGCTTCCACTTCCGGATGAAGGTTGATCACAACCTCATGCAAACCAATTAATTTGATCGGATTGGCGAGATTGACCTGCGAACGTGCCACCTTGAACCCGTTCTCTTCCAGCTCGGCTGCAATATCGCGTGTTGAGACAGAACCATACAAATGGCCGGTTTCTCCCGCAGACCGCACGATAATGTAGGTTGTTCCGTCGAGTTTCTCGTTAACTGCCTCGGCCTCGGTCTTGCGCTCGAGGTTACGAGCCTCCAGTTCGACGCGCTGCGCCTCGAACTTTGCCTTGTTGGCGTCGTTGGCACGCAACGCCTTTCCCTGCGGCAGCAGAAAATTGCGGGCATAGCCGTTTTTGACATTCACCGTATCGCCCATCTGTCCCAGGCGGGGAATGCGTTCAAGAAGAATAACTTCCATGGATCTGATCCTTTTCGTTACAACAATATCATTGGATGGTTGGGGGGCCGCTGGCGCCCGTACTATTCATGCCCGGAGGCGCGCTATTTCGGCGCCAGGCGCGGACCATTCCGATGACCGCAAAGATCAATAGCGGGATGGTAAACATGAAAATCAGCAGATAGGTGGTGAACAGCAGAAGACCGCGGCCCGGGCGGCCTCGCGTATTATAGTGAAACTCGGCCAGTCCGGTCAGCGCAAATGCCGCCAGGCCGGTGCCTGCAACTACCGACGCGATTTCATAGATCGGACTTGCCGTAATAAACATGCCCGCGAGGCCGGCGAGCGGCCAGGCGATCATTGAAGCAGGCAGATTTGCCGTTGCCGGAATATCATCCCTTGGCCGGGCGATTTTTCCGGATAGACGAGAAATACTGGCAGAAATATTGAGCACGGCAACATGCATGATCAGCCACATGGCAGGCATGATTAGTGGCAGAAGCGCCGCATAAACCTTGGCGCTGTCTTCCAGGTTGTCTTCATTGATCGCCTGGGTGCCATCTCCGGCCTGCACGAACTCCTTTAGGAGCGCGACCATCCCTCTTTCGATTTCTGCACTGTTAAAACCGAGCGCGATGCCGGCAATGATGAAACCTGCCGCAACTGTGGCCATCAGGTGAGCCAGCATTCTCTCCAGCGGATACCAGATGATCGATTTGCCGTCTTCTGACGGCTGAGCAAGATTGGCAAGATGTCCGATCCATGCAGCCGGGAGGAACATCAACAAGGCCGCAAACAGGCCAACCTGCGTTCCCGCCACCATTGCACCGCCAGCTCCGACAATTGCAGCGAGGAACCCTGCAACCGTGCCCCAGCCCAGCGATGCAATGTAGATTGCAATGGGTGCCGCAAAAAGCATCGGCAGGGCGGCGGTGACGGACCTGAATGCAGCAACGATCATCAGGCCGGCCGCGAGGCCCGCCAGAATGCCGATAATCGTTCCATATTGCCTGTTCATCGTTGTCGCTGTCCTGTCTCGTGACAGTTAGAGATCAATCTCGATCCCAACTTGGTCTGTTATGTGCTCTCGCCTGGAGCATGGGCCACCCGGAGCTAATCCCCGGATGGCGAAATTCTGTAATACCGGCGTCAGCCGATCAGATAGGGCAGGAGGCCCAGAAAACGCGCCCGTTTGATCGCACGGGCAAGTTCGCGTTGCTTCTTGTGGCTCACTGCAGTTATGCGGGACGGTACAATCTTGCCGCGCTCCGAAACGTAGCGCTGCAGAAGACGGGTGTCCTTGTAATCGATCTTTGGTGCATTCGGACCGGAGAAGGGGCAGGATTTCCTGCGTCGCTGAAACGGTCTGCGCGTGCCTGTTGATACAGCCATTACTCTTCTCCCTTGCTTTCCTTGTCAGGCGATTCGGCACTGCGGCGTGGCCGATCATCCCGGTCGCGCCTGGGTCCGCGGTCACCGCGATCATCCCGGTCGGACTTGCGCATCATCGCGGAAGGGCCTTCTTCAAGCTCTTCCACGCGAATGGTCATGTAGCGAAGAATATCGTCGTTGAGGCGCATTTGCCGTTCCATCTCCGCAACCGCTGCGGCAGGAGCGTCGACATTCATCAGCACATAATGTGCCTTCCGGTTCTTGTTGATGCGATAGGCGGTGCTGCGAAGACCCCAGTTTTCGACCTTGCTCACCGAACCTTCATTACTTTCAAGAACGCCTTTGAATTGTTCAATCAAGGCGTCTACCTGCTGGCCGGACACGTCCTGGCGCGCAAGAAACACATGCTCATATAGGGCCATTAAGCCTTTCCTTATCTCTACTCAGACTTGCCGCGCAAAGCCTCCAGGCCGCATTTCTGCCAAGGGTTTTTACCATCCTGGCTGGAAAGGCGATATGGAACGGACGAGAGCGGAGACACGGGAGGCCGGATACCCTTATGGATCCTTCCTGCGTCAGCGGAACGTTTTCCGCGTTCGCAAGGCCCTCCGTTCAGCCCCCAGCGGCTAAGCCTGAAACTCGAACGAGGCGGTTTATACCCGGTTTTTTCCAGTTTGCAAGTCCTGACATAACCGTGTGCGGCTATGGGGATGCAAGTTTTTGAATTTGCTGATATGAGGCGCCCATGACTGTTGCAAGAAACATGACAAAAGCAGCGTTTCATCAGTGCGGCGGCCGGGTCATCACACGCCTGGGGCTGGGCATCCTGATGCTACTCGCTTTGGTCAGTTGCCAGACCAGTTCGGCGTTTCGGTCAAATTCTGCTGATAAACCTGCCTGGAACGGCCCGCAGTCTGGGATCATTGCGCCGTTCAAGGAGGCACAGTTCAAATACCGAACACCGCTGGAAGTCGGTGATGGTGGTGCCTATCTCAAAATTCCCTATGACGAGCTGAAGGACATCAACGAACGCGATGAAATCCCGGTTCGCAAGGTCAAGTCATGGTGGGTCAGGCGATTGCCCCGCGACACCGAGAAGGAGCGGGAATTCAGATCGTCTTCCGGCACGCATAAATACAAGGCAGTGGGCAAGCTGGATGGCGGCTCGGCGATGACAGTCATTTATGTTCATGGCCGCGGCGGAAATCGGTTTTGGGGTTTTGATGACGAACGGTTTGGCGGAAATTTCAATCGCCTCAAGAACATGATGCTCAAGGCGGGCGGCGCCTATATCAGCACAGATTTTACCGACTTTGAATCGACCGGCTTTTCCGATGTCGCTGCATTGATCAAGAAATACCGCCCCCTGACCAAGGGAAAACTGATCGTCGCCTGTGGTTCCATGGGTAATTTCCATTGCTGGAATCTGTTCCAGAACAGCGCCACGGCCAACCGCGTTGACGGCATAATCGTTCTAGCAGGGTTTCCCGATCCAAGGTTCTTTTCCAGCCCGCCGGCAAATTCGGCTTCCAAGCGAATCCCTCTGATGATCTCCCATGGTTCCTGGGATCCGGACTACAACTACAAGCCGACACAGGATTTCTACCGGCAGATCAAGAGCAGAATTCCGGGCTATCCGGTACGCTACGTGCTCTTTGAAACCGGAAAACATGGTGCTCCCGTTCGAATGATCGATTGGCGCGATACCCTGAACTGGATGGATTCCTTATAATTCCGGCCTTTATCGGATTGGGCTTTCCGTCCTAGATCACATTACAAAGAACCGGCGGACCGTCATTTCCAAGAAACCGCCGGGTCCAAGTCAGCATTTCCGAATCTGCCCGCGCCCGCCATTTGCAGCAAAAACGCGGCTGCGCATGACTGTCCGCTACTTCCGAGATTATCTTCCCGTCGGCGCCGAAAGCCTCTGCCATTGATAGGAACTCCGCGTCGCAGATTCCGACAATGTGGCTGATATCATTGGCCCGGCAGAATTCTATTGATGCCAGCGCGAGCGCCAGTGCCGCACGGTTCACCATGCACGCTGGGCGTAGCTTGGTTTTTCCGCGTAGCGCACAGAACCGCGAAGCCTCCCAGATGCTGGGTGACACAAATTCCGCCGGATCCAGGTCCTGCTTCACAATCTCCTTGTGAATCGCAGTATGGCCCTTTGTAGGCATGAAGCGAACGCCACCAAACAGTTGGTCGCTGTCTTCGTCGACATAAAAAATGTAGATATTGAAGTAATCGTCATACTCGTCATATTCCAGATCATGCGGCTTTGGTGGTTCCCAGCTTAGTTGGTCGCAAAATACCTTCTTCCTGAGTTTGAAATACTCAAAAATCCGGTCGTGAAGAGAAAGCCGGTCCGCCGGCGTGACATACACAATCACCTATAAATCCCCCTTGGGTTGTATAAAGGGGTATTCATCACATATACGAGTAAATTTCAATCAGAAAGGCGTTACATGATTTTCTACAACCAAATTAGGCGAGTGCTCACGACAACCGATTGGTCTGGTCAGCAAATCTGATCCGGCTCCTCGATTCAAACGGCATATTTTACGTCGATCAACCCTTGGGCGACCGCTTTTGCGACCGCAGCAGCACGATTGGAGCAATCCAGCTTGTACTTGGCGCTTTGCATGTGGGAAACCACGGTCCACTTACCGATACCAATCAACCGGGCAACCTGCTCATCTGTCCGCCCGAGAGCAACAAGTTGCAGGACCTCCCGCTCTCTTGGTGTGAGAACAGTGTCCGGTTCTCTCATTGTATCGTAGATATCGAAGTGCCGGCTGCAAAGCCGATCGGCTTCAAATCTGAACAGGTCAAGATTATCCTGCTTGAATTTCGTCCATGATCCTGGGTCGCATTGGAACGTCATCGACAACACACCGTAAAGCGAACCGCCGCAATGCACACGAACCGACATGCCTTTGTTGCCAAGCGCAAACTGGCGCAACTGACCGCCAATGACCGACTGCTTGTCATTCTTACGCAGGTCGTCCCAATCAAGCGCATGAACCTGCCTGAAATCTATCTTCAGAAACGGGTCGTGATCTGCACAGTGGTTCTCGATGTAGTAAGATGCCCAGCCAATCGGATAGGTAATGAAATGTACGGAGTTGTGAGTGTCATTTTGATATTCGAATATTGAGAAGTTCACATACTTTGCGTTCGTTGCTTTTCTCGCGCCGACGAGCACTTTCAGAAACCTCTGATCTTGATTGTTTGTAATTGAAGCTGTCGAGTAATCAGCAAAAACTTTGACATTAAACATATTTCGTCCCTTCGACCTGAAATTTTCGAATGGGAGAATCGACTAGAAAACCAAATTAATTCTGCGTTCCAAAAGGTTTGATTCCTTTTTCTCTGAAACTGAAATTCTGACCGCCTGCCACAATAATGTGGTCTGAAACAGTGATCCCCAGATATCTGCCGATCTTCACCAATTCAGCAGTAATGTTAATGTCATATTCGCTGGGCTGTGCATTTCCGCTTGGATGGTTATGCACCAGTATTACCGAACATGCATGGCATGACAGCGCGTGGCGCATTACCTCGCGCGGATATACGGTCACATGATCCACGGTCCCGATCTGGAGACATTTGTGCAAGATCAGCCGAAAGTCCTTGTTCAGGTATAGGACGTGAAACTGCTCTCGCCGTTCATTGGCAAGCAAGATACGGCAGTAAGAAAAAACCGCGTCGCTATTGTCCAGGACATTCTGGTTTTCCAGCGGCCGTCTCGCCAGCGTGAAAACCAGATCGCGCAGTACTGCAAATTCTTCCGCGATTTCATCACCAATTCCGGCAATTGCGGTCAGTTCAGCCGGTTCGGCACTAAAGATTTTGCCGATATCGGAAAATCTTGCCATGAGTTTACGGGCCAGCACCGTACTCTGTGCATCACCGCATCTGGCACGAATGATCCTTCTTAGAAGTGTAAAATCATCTTCTGTCCTGAAGACAGGCAGATTTGCTTGCAATCGTTCACAAAACGACATTGTCCATTCCCCAATTGCCAGCCCCAATCTGGCATCACTGCGGAACAAACTATCAAGTGTCGCTTGTCTTTTGTGTCCCAAGTTATTGGGATTAAATCAATAAGTTGGTAAAATCGTCTTCACGAATGCAGGACAATGACTTGATAACGATCAAGGCCAAAGACGAAAATGATTGCGTAATCTCCAGACTGACAGGCCTGACAGCTGATTTGGTTTACCAAGGAGAAGCACATGACGCTCAAACATATAAGAATCGAACTTGCAAGGGATCATGACTATCCCCAGGGCAGTCATTTATGTGGCTACGAGTTTGTCGCGCCTTTGGATGAGACGGGGCACATGGACTCCGAAGAATGGAAGAAGAACCGGGAAAAATGCAGCGTCACCCGCTTCTGGGAAGGGGAAAAGCCGGAACTGGGGCACCTTGTCAGAAAGCCCGGCGGCAACTGGGCATTCCACTACGACATCTTCGGCGATGAAGATGATGACGAAACCGGCTATCGGTTTTCAATGGAAAAATTTGTGGTTGGCGAATATGTCTCCATCAACGAACATGACGATAAGATGAGAACCTTCAAGGTTGTATCGGTTCGTCCGCTTGACTGACCTGACGGCGGTCCGGCAATTATTCATTCGAATTTGTGCATAAGCACGCCAATGACAGCTTGCCCTTGACTCCCGCATCATGAACGAGCACTAACCGCGTTTCGAGCACGGCGATGTAATGTGCGATCATTCGTTCGAATGGCGGTATGGAGAGGCACGAAATGACCTTGGCACTCGTATTTCCCGGACAGGGTAGTCAGGCGTTGGGAATGGGAAAGGCGTTGGCGGACGCGTTTCCGGTTTCTGCGTCGGTATTCGAAGAAGTTGATGAGGCACTTGGCCAGAAACTGTCCACCTTGATCTGGGAAGGTCCCGAAGACGAGATTACCCTGACAACAAACGCGCAACCGGCCTTGATGGCGGTTTCGGTAGCTGCACTCAGGGCATTGGAAAGCCGCGACTTTGATCTTGCCCGGGATACGAGCTTTGTCGCCGGTCATTCCCTTGGCGAATATTCTGCGCATTGTGCTGCTGGTACATTTTCATTGGCAGATACCGCTCGGCTGTTGCGCAAGCGTGGTGAAGCTATGCAGGCAGCGGTTCCGGTCGGCGAAGGCGCCATGGCGGCGATTATCGGCCTGGAAAACGAAGACGTCGCCGCGATTTGCGAGCAGGCATCTGCTGAGGGCGTCTGCCAGATTGCAAATGACAATGGCGGTGGTCAGCTTGTCGTATCTGGCGCAAAGCAGGCGGTGGAAAATGCCGCCGAACTCGCCAAGGAGAAGGGCGCCAAACGCGCAATGCTGCTCCCGGTCTCCGCACCCTTCCATTCACAGATGATGGCACCAGCCGCAGAAGTCATGGCCGAAGCGCTATCAAACGTTCAGATCAACCCGCCATCTGTGCCGGTTGTTGCCAATGTGACAGCGCTCCCGGTTAGCGACCCTGCAGAAATTGTCTCCCGGCTTGTTGAACAGGTTACCGGGCAAGTACGCTGGCGTGAGTCCGTATTGTGGATGGCCGAAAACAGTGTTGACGCAATCGCAGAGATCGGATCCGGAAAGGTCCTGACCGGACTGAACCGAAGAATTTCAAGGGAAACAAAGGGATTGGCTGTCGGGTCACCCGATGACATTGATGCAGTGCTGGAATTGGTACAGGCATAATTTCTGACTTGGTACGGAGAACGAATAAATGTTTGATTTGTCTGGAAAGAAGGCACTGGTAACAGGCGCCACGGGCGGGCTGGGCGAGGCGATTGCGCGCCAGTTGCACAAGCAGGGCGCAACCGTTGCATTGCATGGTACGCGCGAGGAGAAGCTTGATTCGCTCGCATCAGAGCTTTCTGAGCGTGTGAAGCTCTATCCCGCCAATCTTTCTGACAGGGATGCCGTAAAGGCACTTGGGGAGAAGGTTGAATCCGAAATGGAAGGTCTCGATATTCTGGTCAACAATGCCGGGATCACTCGCGACGGCCTGTTTGTAAGAATGTCGGACGAGGATTGGGACAACGTGCTTGAGGTTAATCTGGGCTCTGTATTCAGGCTGACGCGGGAACTTGCCTATCCGATGATGCGCCGTAAATCCGGTCGTATCATCAACATCACTTCCATCGTTGGCGTAACCGGAAACCCCGGCCAGGCAAACTATTGTGCCTCCAAAGCGGGTATGATCGGCTTCTCGAAATCATTGGCCCATGAGATTGCCTCTCGCGGCGTGACCGTCAACTGCATCGCGCCCGGTTTCATTGCTTCGGCAATGACTGACAAGCTCAATGACAAGCAAAAAGACGCAATCATGAGCGCCATCCCAATGAAAAAAATGGGGCAGGGCGACGACATTGCAGCCGCTGCGGTGTTTCTGGCCAGCGATGAGGCTGGCTACATTACCGGACAGACCATTCATGTGAATGGCGGAATGGCAATGATTTGACGGCGCTAAGCTAAAATGAAAGGCGATCCGGCCGCAGGATCGCGATCCATCGCTATAAAGTCGGCAATTGCCGGCATGTTCGCCATGGCAGCAGCGATGGGCGTGGGCAGGTTTGTCTATACCCCGTTCCTTCCATTGATGATTGCCGACGGTGCGCTGAATGCCGGCAGCGCCGGATTTGTCGCCGGGGCAAATTTTCTCGGTTATCTGGTAGGTGCCTTTGCCGCTTCGCTGGTCTTTTTCTCAAAGAACGCACGATTTTGGATGCTCATCGGCCTGTTTGGAGGCGTTGCCCTCAGCGCGGCAATGGCCTTTGAATTCGGTCTGGCCTGGATGACAATTGTCCGGTTCCTTTCTGGCGTAGCATCCGCGCTGGCAATGATCTTTGTGACCGTCACTGTGATGACAACCATCGTCGTCAATGGGTTGCCATCCCTGTCCGCAGTTCATTTCGCTGGTGTCGGGGTCGGTATTGCGGTCTCAGCCTGTCTTGTCTCAATCCTGAATTTTTTGGGTCTGGATTGGCAGCTGATCTGGCTTGCGGCTGCACTTTTGGGTCTCTGCGCTGTGCTTGCGGCCTTGAAAATGCTGCCGCGTGAGCCGGCGGTATCAGCCTCCGCAAACACTAATGACCAAAAGTCGCAGCCCATCAGTGGCGTGCTCTGGATCTTCATCGCCAGCTACGGTTTCTTCGGCTTTGGATACGTGATTCTGGCGACGTTCATCAATGCGATGGCAAAGGCAGAGCCGGTACTGCAGCCGATCGAACCGTGGGTCTGGATAATCGTCGGGGTCAGCGTAATCCCGAGCGTATGGCTCTGGAACCTCGTTGTTGTCAGGATCGGCAATATCGCGACCTATGTCCTCGCCTGTTTCACCGAGGCGGTTGGTGTCGGGCTTCCGGCGATCATCGTGTCTCCCGTTGCACTGGTCATCGCAGCCATCCTGCTTGGCGGTACTTTTGTTGCGTTAACCGCGATAGGCCTGTCCCATGCCCGCCAGCTTGCGCCTGAAAATACATCGCGCGCCATCGCCTTGATGACCGCATCCTTTGGACTGGGACAGATGATCGGTCCGGTTGTCGCGGGTCAGTTGTTTGAGCAAACTGGAGATCTCGCTTTGGCAAGCAATCTTGCTGCTTTGGCGCTTGTAATTGCCGCCGGATTGGCGCTGATTACCCACAAACTGCACAATTCGGGGCTATAAAGGGGGTTTCAAACTGTGCTTCATTAATATTGGCGCTGGAAACTTGGAATTAAGTATGTTAATCGGGCCGCGCTTTCCGTATTAGTCAACCAACGGGGCCTAGCTCCAGGTAGTTCAGGGGTGGCAACGGAATCCCCGAAACAAATCGGTGACAAAAGGGCGTATCCGCCATACGCATCGATTAACTTGAACCAAACATAAAGGCTGGGTAACAAATGCCTGACCTGAAACTTTACAGTCGAGGACGACCAGATGAGCGACATAGCTGAACGCATTAAGAAAATTGTTATTGAGCATCTTGATGTGGATGCAGATAAGGTCTCCGAAAACGCCAGTTTCATTGACGATCTTGGCGCCGACTCGCTTGACAATGTTGAACTTGTAATGGCGTTCGAAGAAGAATTCGGTGTTGAAATTCCCGATGATGCCGCACTGAATATCCAGACCGTTGGCGATGCCATCAAGTTTGTGGAAAAAGCGACTGCCTGATCAGGCGCCTGTTTCCTGGGCCTGGACTTAATCGCCTTTCAGAAATTGCAGGTTGGTTAAATCTGGTCAGACGAGTTCCAGGCAGGCGGTCTATTGGCCGCCTGTTTTTTATAGATAATTGCTGCATGACGGTCTTCATGGCCAAATCGCAAGTGCAATAGATGCTTCGGGAGTACAGATGAGAAGAGTCGTCGTAACCGGGATAGGCATGGTGTCTCCGCTGGGATGCGGAACAGAAGTTACGTGGAAACGGTTGCTCGAAGGCAAGAATGCCGCAGCGAAGATTACCGATTTCGAAGTGGATGATATTGCGGCCCGAATCGCCTGCCAGATACCCATGGGAGATGGCAGTGATGGTACGTTCAACGCTGATGATTGGATGGAACCCAAGGAACAGCGCAAGGTCGATCCGTTCATAACATACGCCATGTCGGCCGCAGATCAGGCCCTGGATGACGCCGATTGGCATCCTGAGTCCGAGGAAGACAAGTGTACGACCGGTACTTTGATCGGTTCGGGGATTGGTGGCCTGCAGGGAATTGCCGAAACTTCGCTGCTATTGAATGAGCGCGGCCCCCGCAGGGTTAGCCCATTCTTTATTCCGGGCCGGTTAATCAATCTTGCTTCCGGACAGGTTTCGATACGGCACGGCCTTAAAGGACCTAACCACTCCGTGGTAACGGCCTGTTCCACCGGTGCACATGCGATCGGTGATGCCTCTCGCCTGATCATGCTTGGAGATGCAGATGTCATGGTGGCGGGCGGAACCGAATCGCCTGTATGCCGCATCGCCATGGCCGGCTTCGCAGCCTGCAAGGCTTTGTCGACCGACTATAATGACGAACCGCAAAAAGCATCACGTCCCTATGACCAGGATCGCGATGGTTTTGTCATGGGCGAGGGCGCCGGTATCGTTGTTCTGGAAGAATACGAACATGCAAAGGCGCGCGGTGCGAAGATTTACGCCGAGGTCGTCGGATATGGCCTGTCGGGAGATGCCTTTCATATCACTGCACCTGCTGAAGATGGCGATGGTGCGGAACGCTGCATGCGCGCTGCATTGAAGAATGCAGGTCTGGAGCCACGCGACATTGATTACGTAAATGCACATGGCACCTCCACCATGGCTGACACGATAGAATTGGGCGCTGTCGAGCGCATGCTGGGCAATTCAGCGGCCGATTGCGCCATGTCTTCGACAAAATCCTCGATCGGACACCTTTTAGGTGCAGCAGGCGCCGTCGAAGCGATATTCTCAATTCTGGCAATTCGCGACAATATCGTTCCGCCCACCCTCAACCTGGACAATCCGGAACGGGAATCACCGATAGATCTGGTTCCGCACGAGGCCAAGGAGCGCGATGTAAATGTCGCCCTGTCAAATTCCTTCGGATTTGGCGGTACGAATGCTTCCTTGATTTTCAAGGAAGTTTGACAATTAGCTGTATATTAATGCCGGTGGATGGGTAGGGAACCCGATTTGTAACCGATCAAATTTTGCTGGTGTCATAATCTGGCCCGGAATAACGATAGTCTTAGCCACCGCAGACATGTTAAGCGTTTGCCACGCACGCGCGAATCTGGCTTTGATCTGCCGGATTATGCCATTAGCAAGGGAAGTGTTGTGAGCGAGGATACCCCCAGGAGAGGTAACGACGGACCAGTTCAGAATGGTTACGTGCCCCGATCGCCGCATGAGGCGTTACAGCCGCGCGATGCTCCCCAGCCGCCAAAACGTTCCAGGCATGCACGCAGCAGTATTGTCCTTGTCTTCCATTTCCTCATGTCTCTGATGGTGCTGGTGGCCCTGGCAGGGCTTGGCGTTGCCTATTTCGGGAAACTGCGTTTCGAAGAGCCCGGCCCGCTGCAGATTGCACGCACAATCGTGATCAAGGACGGCTCGAGCCTGTCCAGCATCGCCGATCAATTGAGATCCGGCGGTGTGATTGACAATGATCTGATTTTCAGGCTGGGCGTTAGAGCCCACAACGCCGCAGGGAGCCTTCAGTCAGGTGAATATCTGTTTAGCCCGCGCATGAGCATGCTTGACGTCATGACGACCATCCGTGATGGGAGGGCAATTACCCATCGAATTTCCATTCCCGAAGGGCTTACCACCCATCAGATTTTTGAGCGCCTCCAGCAGGACGAGGTCTTGGTTGGTGATTTGCCTGACCAATTGCCGCCTGAGGGCTCGCTGATGCCCGATACTTATCCGTTCCAACGTGGTACGACCCGACAACAGGTACTTGATCAGATGCGCCAGTCGCAGGAACGCTTTATCAAGACGGTTTGGGATCGCCGTATCGATGGATTGCCGATTTCCTCGCCTGAAGAAATGGTCATTCTTGCTTCTATCGTGGAAAAGGAAACCGGGCGTGCTGACGAAAGGCCATTGGTCGCTTCCGTTTTCATCAATCGCCTGAACAAGGGCATGCGCCTACAGTCCGATCCGACAATTATCTATGGTCTCTTCGGAGGCGAGGGTAAGCCGTCCGATCGTCCGATCTATAAATCAGACATTCAGCGGGCAACCCCATACAACACCTATCAGATTGATGGTTTGCCGCCCGGCCCGATAGCAAATCCGGGGCGTGCGGCCCTCGAGGCGGTAGCCAATCCGTCGCGAACCGACAAACTGTTTTTCGTGGCAGACGGTACCGGCGGTCATGCCTTTGCGGTAACCCTGGCAGAACACGAAGAAAACGTGAGGCGTTGGCGGGAAATCGAAAGACGCCGCAAAGCCGAAGCACAAAATGCTGAAGAGGCCGCTTCTTCCGAAACAGAAGAACAACAACCTTCGCAAGAAGCCGAAACCGGATCCGAAAACGGGGCAACACAGTGAATAGGGCAAATCCCTTGCGGGATTGGGGCTGATGAGTTTGCAATCCATGACAGGTTTCGCCCGGGCGCAAGGCCTGGCCGAATGTGGTTTGGCCAGTGGAAAATGGACCTGGGAATTTCGTTCTGTAAATGCAAAAGGGCTGGATGTTCGCCTTCGGCTGCCGTCTGGCTTCGACGCAATTGAGAGCCAATGCCGCAAGACGATCACCGAAGCGCTGACCCGCGGCAATATTCAGGCGTCCCTGCTGTTTGAAAGGCAGAATGGCGGTACTGTTCCCTCAATCAATCAGGGCGCCCTCGAGGCTGTGCTGGATAGTGCCGAACAATTACGCGAGCGTATCGGTGGCGCGCCTTTGTCCCTGGATGCAATCATTGCAATAAAGGGCGTGCTTGAATTTGCCGAGGAAGAAGCGTCAGAAGAGGAGATTGAGGCACGTAATGTCATGGTCCTCAACGGCCTGAATGTCACGCTTGATGATCTCTCCAGTGCCCGAAGATCGGAGGGCGTCGCTATTTCTGGTGTTTTGGAGGACCAGCTCTCCAAAATAGGCGATCTGGTGGAAGTGGTGGAGAACGACCCGTCCCGAACACCCTTGGCAATTCGCGAAAGACTGGAAGCACAGCTGGCGCCGCTTATTCACGATGCTTCCCAGATCGACCCGCAAAGACTTCATCAGGAAGCCGCCATGCTGGCTACCAAGGCAGATCTTCGCGAAGAAATCGATCGCCTCAAGGCCCATGTCGAGGCTGGCCGTGAACTGATTACGGCCGGTGGACCGGTTGGCCGCAAGCTGGATTTTCTCGCGCAGGAATTCAACCGGGAATGCAACACCATCTGTTCCAAGTCGAACGCGAGGACCGTGACGACGGCAGGACTTGAAATGAAAGTGCTTATCGATCAGTTTCGCGAACAGATTCAAAATTTGGAATAGGCACGAATATGTCCGACAAATATGATGGCGGTGTCGATGGAGAAATATCCAGAAGGGGCATCATGCTGGTGCTGTCATCACCGTCCGGTGCAGGCAAATCCACCATCGCCCGGCATATGCTCGAGGGATTTGATTCGCTGGAACTTTCGGTTTCGGTAACGACGCGCGCCAAAAGAGGCAGCGAAATCGACGGCCGGCATTATTCTTTTATCAGCGAGCGCGAATTCGAGCGTTTGCGCGATTCCGATGCGCTGCTGGAGTGGGCAAAGGTCCATGGCAACTATTACGGTTCGCCGCGCGACCCGGTCGAAAAGGCGCTCGGCGAGGGCAGGGACATGCTGTTCGACATCGACTGGCAGGGCGGTCTGCAACTCATCGAAAAGGCTCGCGCCGATGTCGTAAGTGTCTTCATCCTGCCGCCTTCCATGGAAGAGTTGCAGGATCGGTTGAAGCGTCGAGCCGAAGATTCCGCCGAGGCGATCCAGCAACGGCTGGCAAATGCCGCCGAAGAAATTCCCCATTGGCGCGAATATGACTACATCGTTGTCAACAATGATCTGGACAAGGCATTTCACAAAATTGAGTCGATCATGATTGCCGAAACCTTGCGCCGCGACCGCCGTATGCAAGGCCTGGTCGAGTTCGAGAAAAACCTACTCTAGATCAGTCTGGCCAACTGCAGGAATTGCGAAACGCTCAACACTTCCGCACGCAATGTTGGATCGATACCGGCCTGTTCCAGCAAGTCAGCACCGCCCAGCGACTTCAGGCTGGCACGCAACATCTTCCTGCGCTGCCCGAATGCAGCAGCCGTCACCCGCTCCAGTTTGCCCAATTCGCAGGCTTCGATGTCATGTCGTGGCCTGAGCATGACAACGGAGGAATTTACTTTTGGAACCGGCGTGAATGCGCGCGCGGGGACATCCAGCACGATTTCGGCTTCGCATCGCCAACCCGCCAATACACTTAACCGGCCATAATGTTTGTCGCCGGGTTTGGCGCAAATGCGCCTTGCCACTTCTGTCTGAAACATCAATGTCATCGACTGGTAGAATGGCGGCCATGGCTCCTCCGATAGCCAGCGGGTCAATAACAATGTGCCGATATTGTAAGGCAGGTTGGAGACTATTCTTGCTCCTTTCTTCACCAGGGATGCATGATCAATTTTCAGGGCATCTGCCGCAATGATTTGCAGCCTTCTGGGGTAGCGCTGCGCAATTTCCTCCAACGCATTCAGGCATCGCTCATCGCGTTCCACAGCTACGACCTTGCGCGCACTTTCTGCCAGCAAAGCGCGGGTAAGGCCACCCGGACCCGGACCGATTTCTAGCACATCACAATCCTCAAGCGGCCCGGCCAACCGCGCAATTTTTCTCGTCAGATTAAGATCAAGCAGGAAATTCTGACCAAGCGACTTTCGGGCATTGAGTTGATATTTTTCGATCACATCGCGTAGCGGGCCGAGGCCATCATCAGTCGGGTCAGGCCGTTTTTGCATCACGGCGCTCTCTCGTTCATGGCCTGTGCCATTCGAAGTGCGCAGATGAAGCTGGTCGGATCCGCATCCCCTGAACCGGCAATGTCGAATGCTGTACCATGATCGGGAGAAGTCCGGATAAAGGGCAGTCCTAAAGTGACGTTGACGCCCCGGTCAAAGGCAAGTGTCTTTGCAGGAATCAGCGCCTGGTCGTGATACATGCAAAGCGCGACATCATAGTTTTTGCGCGCCTGTGGGTGGAACATTGTATCGGCAGGCCAGGGCCCGGTTGCATTTATTCCGCTTGAATTCAGCTCGGCAATTGCAGGCTTGATGATGGTATCTTCTTCATTACCAAGCGCCCCGCCTTCGCCCGCATGCGGGTTGAGACCGGACACATAAATTCTGGGTTTTTCGATTCCGAACCACTTATTCAGATCGCGTGAGGCAATGCGCCCGGCCTTGATGATTGCGTCGGTGGTCAATTGGTCTACGACCCGCTCGACAGGAATGTGGATGGTAACCGGTATTGTTCGCAACTCATCGCTGGCAATCATCATGATCGGCGTAATTTCTTCTCCCGAGGAATTACCAGCCAGTGCCGCGAGGAACTCTGTATGGCCGGGATAGGTAAATCCTACATCATACAGAGCCTGTTTCGAGATTGGAGCTGTAACCAGGCCGGACGCCTGTTCGGTCTCCACTAGATTCACCGCTGTCTCTATGGCCTCAATCACCAGTGGAGCATCCTTGCGCGATGGATTGCCCGGAACACCTTCCATCTTGCCACTTGTGGAGATTACCGGCAAAGCCGTCGACATTGGCGACCGGTCATCATTTGCCTCAAATGCAGCTGCGGCAACCGGAAGGTTCAACAGCATGGCACGGCGCGCCAGCATGCCGACATCGCCAACAACCAGAAAATCAGGAAGTTTGAGTTTCTTGCGCTGCACCCATGCCGCCAGGATTACATCTGGACCGATGCCGGCGGGTTCGCCAATTGTCACGGCAAGAGGTAGCACTTTCTTGGCCATTACGGTCAACGGTAAACGATTGTGGCCTGCTTCTTCAGTTTTTGCAGGTAATCATCTCCGGCGCTTGAGCCCTGTTGACCCAAGGCTTCGAACGTTTGTGCTCTGTTGATGATTTCCACCGCCCGATCATCAGATGTTATTTTTGAGTTGCAAACGGCCAAGACCTCCACGCCCTTGTCTGTGACCTTGGGGTTCGTTGTCTGTCCGGTCGGTGTCGACGTTATGTCTTCTTTCCACTCCGGTGGAAGTTCCGGCTCCATCATCCGGCCAAGATTCTTGACGGCGACATCCTTCAGCGTTTTTGCCATTTCGATACTGTCGCTACATCCGGTGAAGCGCTGCTTGAAATTGAGTGCTTCCGATCGGCGTGCCTTGGTTAGCTTCGACTTCTTGTCCTGTGGAATAACAAATATGATTTGCTGAAGTTGATACTCGGTTGTTTCGGGTTTTTCTTCTCCCGCCTTCCGCAATTCAAAAATTGCCTTGTTGGCACCGGCTCCTGCGTTTTCGGATCGAAGCTTGGCACCGATCACGCGGTTCCAGCTGATCTGGGAGCGAATATATTCCTTGAAGTGCTGTGCGCCAACACCCATCCTGTTCAGGTCGGAGGATACCTTTGCCGGATTTGTCTTGTTGCGTTGGGCGAAGTTGGCAAAGGCCCTGTCAACTTCGGGATTCGTGGCAAGTGCGCTAATTCGCTTTGCCTCCTGTACCTTGACCGATTGCTCGATCAATTCGTCCATCGCGGCATCTTTACTGGCATTCATTCTGCGCAATTGCCTGAATTTTACCCGGCGCTGAATATCGAAATTGGTTATTGGCTGGCCATTAACAAGCGCCCGGATATAGGTGCCCCTTTGGGTAACCGTGGAGGCTTTGTGAAAGACCTTTGCTGTCTCGGTCTGGGTTTCAGCCGTGGCTTCCGCATCTGGTTTGGTTTCCGTTTCAGCCTTCGCAGCAGTCTCAGCAGGTTTTTCCGCGTCGTTATTTTCACTTGCCTGTTCGGTGGCAGCGCCTTCGAGCGGTACTTCCTGATTCTGCGCTTCATCAGACTCGAAGCCGCTTGTGTTGAGCGCTTGCGTAGAAGTATTGCAGCCTGTAACGGCCAACACCAAAGCTGGCGCTAGCGCAAATAATCCAGGTCGCAAAATTTTCCGAATTCGGTACATCTCGTTACGTCGCCCAACCACCATTGGCGCTGTATGCAGGATCGACCGTCAAGCAAATCCAGATCGTTCTTCTGAAGGGACGTTGCGGCGAAACTGTGGTCAACCGCATTAGATTGCGGTCTACAGCAACCTGCGAATTCAATATTTTATCACTGTGGGTCATCGTCAGTCAGCGAATATTCGTAGTCATAATCTCCGATCGTTCTCAAACCAATACGGAAGAACAGCGAGGTGTCGGAAGACTCTCCGGTATAGCGATCTTCCGACTCGTGATAGGCAATAGAGAAAGAGAAACAGCTATCGTCATAGGCGAGCCCAATCTTGCGGGAATATAAGTTCCCCTGCTCGATATCGAAGGATGCTGCACCAAACGCACGCCAATACTCGCTCAGCTTCACACTTGCAGACGCATTGGCTTCGTGGCGGTCGGCAGTAATGCCTGACACATTATAGGCTGCATATTTGGGCTGGTTTGCGATATACACATAGTTCCCGCTCAGGGAGACTTGGCTGCCTGCATAACGCGCCGAAACTTCGCCGCGCTTGAACTCAAGGTCGCTCTCGTCAAACCTACCGCCGACGCCCATCGCAAATCCGTTATTCGTATTTACATCGCCAGATACGACATAGTCGGAATGTTTGGTCTCCAATCCGGACTCAAGACCGGCATTCACCAGGTCTCGCTCTGCATAGGAATTCTGCCCGGCAAGCTGGTATGACTGACCGGCTATCAAGTTGAACGTCGAGCCATTCAAAAAGGTCGCGGAATACCGGAAGCCTACATTGGCTCTGGTCCCGCCCTCTACGCGATCATATCCGGAAAACTTGTCCTGCTCGAACAAATTGGTCGTGTCAAAAACAAAACTTTGAGCATCCTCGTTCGGGAATTCGCCAATATGGGTTTCGTTTGGTCGAACGATAACTTGCGCAATCGGTTCGAAAAGATGCGTGGCAAACCCGTCTTCGGCAATGAGCGGGTAACGAATTTCGAGCATGCCTGCTGCCATTCCCCGCCATAAATTGTCGTTGGAGGTAAGCGGGTTGAACTCGGAATCAAGATCATCTGTATTGAGGAAGATCGCATCACCGCGACCCGATAGGGACGCTGTTACAACCGCACCGTTGAATATTTCGCTGCGCTTCCATTCTGACGCGATGGATGCTCGCGTCGAATTCCCGGCAATCCCATGAAAGCGCTCGTTCGGCAGGATGTCGGTTGTGCCGTCCGAATTGATTACCTGCGGATTGTGACGATAGATGTTCTGGACGCTGACATCGAGTGCCACCTGGCCGCCGGCAACGGGATAGTCAGACACTCGGTTATAATCGAAGATCGGTAGCGCGTTACCCTGTTGGCTCTGCAATTTCTGTGCACCTGAAAGGCTCGAAATCTGATCGTGGCGATTGTCCTGTACAATGAACTTTTGCGCCCGAAGATCGAAATAGTTCTTGCCAGCAAGGCCGGTCAGGTAGACCTCGTTTGTGATGTCACGCGAATTATAGTTGTTCAGATTATAGGTGCGAGCAAAGTTTTCATCACTTTGGAACAACGCGTTCCAGCCAAATTTCCAGCGTGGATTTATCGAGAAACGACCCGAAGTCATGACGGCGCTTCGGTTATCCTCGCGATAGTCGATCGTGTTGGCATCAAACGAATCGGGGTTCTTCTGATTGATATTGGCAAACCGGATATTGTACTGGCCGTTGGCAAGCCGGTGTCGCCATTCAACCTCGCTCAAAAAACCCTGATTGGTGTAATAGGTTCCGGACGCTGTCAGATCATAATTCGGCGCCATCGCCCAGAAGAATCTGCCTGTGACGCCGGTTCCAAGCGTTTCCGTGTAGGTGAACGACGGAATCAGAAAACCGGACTTACGCCGGATAGCCGGATCTGCATGGCTGAAGCGGCTCAGATAGGCAATCGGTTTCCCAAACAGTTCGAAACTGGCGCCCTCATACTCAACACG